>NZ_CAURLX010000007.1:0-73492 GCF_963525585.1 uncultured Capnocytophaga sp.
AGTCCAATGCGATTCCCGCAGGGCAACCATCAATCACGCCACCTATAGCCTCTCCGTGCGATTCACCAAAGGTAGTAAGCCTAAAAAGATTCCCAAATGTATTTCCTGCCATAATAGTTCTTTATTCTACCTAATTTTTTATTTCAGTAGTTTTATTTACTTTCTTATTACTAGTTCCTTGTGATAAACGTTGCTTATTGGAACTCATTGTATCAGATACTAATTTATTAAGTAGTTTAATAAAATTAGCACTTTCTTCTGATTGCGATACCATATGCTGACCTGAAACACATTTTACAAGATACCTATATAATTCTGTGGCTTCCTTACGTACTTTTTTTGAGTTGATAAGTACATTAGAAAGTTGATTTTCAGCTCTTCCAGTAGTAAATTTATAGCATTCAGCATTTGCCTCTGTAAGCAATCTTACTGTATTTCCTAATCCTAAAGTATTCAAATGAGGAGCTAATTCAGGCTTTTTTATATCTAAAAGGAAGCCTTCAATAGTTTGTGTCTTTTGTCCTAAAGGCAAAGTGTGAATACCTGCATAGTTCTTAAGTGCTCCATATAATATAGTACCTGCCTCCCTTCTAATTTCTAAAGGATTTTTTTGTTCTAGCTTAAAAGAAGATAATAAATATACCATATATTTACTTCTTTGTTTATCCCATTCATTAATCTTCTTCGTTTCTTTGCTATATCTACTTTGACGCGTAGCTTCAGTAAGATACTCCTGATATTTAAGAAGTTTATTATAGACTTCTTGCTCTAAGTTCAGATGCTCTAAACCTACATTCTTGACTAAGTCCAACATACTTTTGATAAAGTGAGCATACTCCACACTATTCAATTTCTCTAACTTAATATTCTTTATATCCAATACAACTTTCATATATTTTACCTTTAATTATTACAAATGATATTATTCATCGCACAAATATACGTTTTTTTACTTATAAAACAATAAAAAACTATTTTTTTATTGTTAAAAATATTAAAAAATTATTTTTATAAATATTATTTATACTTTTATATATAATAAAACTATTATAAATTAATATTATAACGTATTTTTATATATATAAACTTATAATCTGTACTAATAGAATATACTTTTATATATACAAAACTATAATTATATGTTTCCGAAATATACTTTTATATATATAAACTTATAATCTGCACTACTTGAATGTATTTTTACATATATAAAACTATAATTATATGTTTCCGAAATATACTTTTATATATATAAATTCATAATCTGCACTACTTGAACGTATTTTTACATATATAAATCTATAATTATATATTTCCGAAATATATTTTTATATATATAAATTTATAATCTGTACTACTTAAACATACTTTAATATATAAAAAAATAGGATTCCATACTTACGGAATCCATTTTTATATAAATAAAAGTTGAAAGCTATACTACAAGATTGAGCATAAATCTATATTTAAGTTATAAAATACAATAATTCATTTAGCTAATGATATATAAAATTACTAAAAAGAAGCCTTATCAATATGATTTACGATAAATTGCTTTTCCTCCTCAATCATAGAATCCAACTTTTCAATAGGATAAGCTTCTGAGCCGCCTCTAATTTTCATATATTTAAGTATATTATATTGAAGATAATGATGATGAATCTCTGCCTTAATATCATTGCGTTTTATTGCATTTTCTATTTCTTCCGTATGTAATAGAGATCCATTTAGCACCCTATCCAATATTCTCTTAGATTTACGTTGTTGAGCTTCATCTCCTCTTTCAAATACTAGAGTCATTTTGTCCATAAGGACTTTAACTTTTTGAAATTCTTTCCTCTCTTGATATATGAAGTATTCTAATATCAGAACATCTCTCACTTTTTCCCAGATAAGCATATCCCCTGTAAACTCTATTTTATCAATTATACTAGAGGTTTGTAAAGCTAATTCTGCATTTCCCAATACTTCTAATAATATTGCCAATGTTTTTATACTCTGTAGGGTATCTACATTCTCTAAATTAGCATTGGTCTTTTTTATAAATTCAATATTTTTTGTAAATACGTCCTGAGGATAAGATTGTAATATCCTATCTAAAATATCTTCTACTTGTGTGTCCATCCTTTTATCATTTAATTTTTACTAAGTTTATCCCTCTATCGGTGTGATAGTAACTTCATAAAGCTGTTCAAAAAGCTGTTCTACATAGCTGGCTTCAGCCTTACGTACCTCTATAAGAAGGGTACAGTTCAGTTCTAAGGTCAGGGAAACAATAGTCAGGTTCCTATCCTTGATGATTTTCATCACCTTATTCATATCCTTATAATCAAAGACAATTTTGTAAGTAAGGTCAATGGTGCGTTCCTCTATCTCAGCCTCTTGTAAGGTGAGCTGAGCGGTAGTTTTGTAGGCGGTAATAAGTCCGCCCACACCCAGCTTGATACCACCAAAGTAGCGCACTACAATCAGTAGGACATTGGTTAGCTCAAAGGATTGTATCTGCCTGTAGATAGGTAGCCCTGCCGTGCCGCTGGGTTCGCCATCGTCATTCGCTCTATAGGTAAAGTGCTCTTTGCCCAACTGATAGGCATAGCACCAATGCCGCGCAGAAAAGTGTTCTTTCTTAACCGCCTCCAAGTGCTTTTTCACCTCCTCCTCAGTGGTGATAGGGTACAAATAGCCTATAAACTTACTGCTCTTATCCTTATAGATAATGTCAGTAACAGGCTGTCTGATAGTCTTGTAGGTATCTGTCATAGAGATAGTATTATAGCTTGTAAATGGTTTAGCTCAAAAATAAAACAAGGGAAATAGAATTCCCTTGCAAATATAAAGATATTTTGTGAATAAATATTTCATTCTTAGGATAGAATCTTATTTATCTTCTTAGATATTGTAAAATTTTGGAGAGAGGTTTCATCAAAAAAATAAAAGGAGAAACAGATAAACCGTTGTCTTTCCAAGCTTTATAGCACTCCTTATTAGCTTTAATAATGTTTTTAATACTTTGATTACTAGCACCTCCTACACGCATCCTTACTAAAGTTTTAGGTATATACCCTACTTTTATTTTATTCTTTTCTATAAAACGTAACATTATTTCATAATCTGCCCCTATTTTATATTTCAGATTAAAGTTACCATATTTATCATATACTTCTTTTTTTACAAAAAAAGTAGGATGTGCAGGGTGCCACCCTTTCTTAAACAATCCTGCTTTATAGTATTTAGATTTCCAATAACGAACAACTTTATCAGTATCTTCCTCATCTACATATTCTAAATCTCCATATACAGCATCATAGCCTCCTTGCAATACCTCTTTTACAACCGATGTTATTACATCTGTTGAAATATAAAAATCATCAGAGTTAAGGATTCCTATAATATCTCCTGTAGCAAGAGCTATACCTTTATTCATCGCATCATAGATACCTTTATCAGACTCTGAAACTATTTTAGTAACTCTATTAGGTGTACTTTTTATGAGTTCTAGTAGCCTCTCACTCATACAAATTTATAGGCTGTACATAGTCATCTCTTTTATTTTTAAATTATTAACAGATGAAAAATTAATAAAATAGTAACACAATATCCTCTCTTTTAAAAATGTTATTTTTAGTTTATGTTAAAGTGTAGAGTTCTTATTCCCTCTGCTAAATCTTTTGCTTCTATAATATTATCTTCAATAGAACAATATGTCCAACTTCCATAACGCCCGATAGAATAAATATTATCTTTAGCCAATTGTTTTTTATATTTTTCTACAGTTTGTATTCCTTTCTGATTAATATGGACATAGGCAGGATCCATTACCACAGAATGATAATCTATAAGTTCTTCATCTTTTACCACCCCTATCTTTTTTAGATCTTCAAGTAGCTTATGTAGGTACTTTTGTTCATCTTCTATAATGGAATTGTTAGGGAAACCCATTTCTATATATAGAGACATTTTTGAAGTTCCCAAGATATTATCATAGTATCCCATGCGATAGAAGCAGATTTCTTTATCAGGAATATATACCCAACTACTTTCTGTGTCAGATCCTTTTTTATTGAAGCCTAAATTGAAAACTAATACTTTGTTCCAAGTAAAATATTCTTTAGTGTAGGAAATATCACAAAGTTCTAATAATAAAGGAAAAGGTATAGTGGAAATTAGGTTGTCATACTTTATTTCTCGTTTGTTTGTATAAGCGATTTTGTTATGAATATCTATTTTTATTACTTTTTCATTCAAGGAGACTTTAGTATCATCAACATTCTTATAAAGGGAATTAATATATTCAATAGCTCCTCCAGTTGGATATACAAAGTACTCATTATAGGAAGTACTTGCTTGCTCTTTAAAGTTTAAAATAATTTCTTCCTTATTAGCTTTTGGGAAAAATCTTCCCATGGCATCGGCATCCAAACTATTTAGATCACAAGCATAAAGTTTTTCATTGTAAGGAATGAGAAATTTTTCAGCAATACTTCTGCCTAATTTGGCATATACCATGTCTTTGAAAGATTCTATATCCCCATATTCATCTGCTTTGAATAAGTCATATAAACAATCTATAAATTCCTCTTTTTCAAGTTGATGTATGTTTTTTTGAAAAGGAAAGTCAATATATTTACCTTTATATAGAATTTTTGTATTTTTCTTAACTTTTTTAAGTGTTTTGGGATCTATGTATTTACATATTAATTCCTTTAATTTTTCATCCCTAAAATGGAAAAAATGACCAGAATAGTCCCAAACAAACTCTCCTCTTTTTACTGTTTTACAATATCCCCCAATCTCATTGGTAGCCTCTACCATACAATAATCATTGTTGGTAAATGTTGCATATGAAATACCAGATACACCAGCACCTATAATTAAATCCATATTATTTTCTATATTTTAAGAAACCATTTATAGCCCAACAGCTTAAATAGTGTAAACTTTTTATTAAACCTAACTTTTCAACTTTGTAATAAACCATGAACTGAGGTTTAATTACTTTCTTTTTATTTCCTGTAGTACTGCTTGCGAAAACGCGATAAGAAGCTAAAACCTCTATATTCCCATAAGCAATTTTTACTTTTTTAAGGGCTTGTAGCCAAAAAACAAAGTCATCTCTCAAGCTTTTTAATTCATCCTTAAAGTATTGTTCCCCTACTTGTTCTCTGTCATATAAAGCAGTAAGGCAAGAAATAGAACAAGTTTTAAGCAAAGCTTTATATGTTACAGACTCTGGAACTATAAAAGGTTCTAATTTTTGTTCTCCTTGTTCATCTATTCTTCTATAAGAAGAAAAAACTAAAGCTGCATTTTTTTCTTTTAAAAAATTAATTTGTTTTTCTAAAAAAACAGCATCCCACAAATCATCTGCATCTAAAAAACAGATATATTGACCTTGTGCATTTCTTAAAGCGTTATTTCTTGCTGTAGCAGAACCTGCATTGGGTTGATTGATTAGTTTGATACGACTATCTTTTTGTACGTAGTCTTCTACAATTTTAGCCGAACTATCTTTTGAACCATCATTTACAATAATCATCTCCCAGTTCTTATATGTTTGTGAAAGAACTGACTGTATAGTTAGTCCTATGTATTTTTCAGCATTATACATAGGAGTAATAATAGATATTAAACCTTGTTTCATTTTATTATACTTTATATTTCTTTTTTAACCATCTATAGCTTTTATAAATACCTCTTGTAATAAAAGGCATTTTCAATAACATAAAACTTATTGTTATTTTTTGAAATATCCCATATCCATTGTTGTTAAATATATATTTAAATTTATTTACCTCTGGATGAATTAAATAAAAGTACTTTGTATATTTTTTATCTAAAATAAACATTTTTTTCCAAAAAACTAACATAGTTCTAAATTCCTCAATATACCTATTTTTTGTTGGTTTTAGTATTTCCTCAAAAACCTTAATACAATGAATTGTATCATTAATATATTCTTTATTCATTGTTTTGGTAATAGAGTTTTCATTATATTGTGTGTAGTATAGAAAAGCTTTAGGAATATATGACACTTTTTCTGTGCTCAAAAAAAGTTTTAACATCATTTCGTAATCCTCTCCCATATTTACTTTACCTTGAGGTAAAATATTATTATTTAAGTAAAAATCTTTTCTTATAAGTGTATTGCAGAAAGAGGGATGTACTCGCCCCAACATTATATTCTTTATATTGAAATCAATATTAGATTTATATTCCTCTTTTCTATATGTTTTTTTTCCTGTGATAAAGCTAACATAATAATCACATGCAACAATATCAGCATTCTCCTTTTTACCTTTGTTATATAGGATACTAATCATATTAGATTCTATCCAATCGTCAGAGTCTATTTGAATTACATATTCTCCTGATGCCTCTAACATTCCTTTTTTGCGGGTTTTTGCTACTCCTAAATTATACTCATTCTCTAATAATTTTATATCTCCCTTTCTATCACACTGATCCACAATTTTTTTAAGAATTTTAAAACTATCATCAGGTGTAGCATCATTGATAAAGATATACTCTATAGAATTAAAGTCTTGATTCAATAGAGATTTCGCACAACGCTCTATAAATTTTTCAGCTTTATATATAGGTATAATAATAGATACTTTATAATCAATCATTGGTAATAAATTTTATTTTTTTTAGGGATTCATTTAATTCCTCAGAAATAGTACTTATGGAAAGTCTATTTTGTATAGATTGATAATCGAATGAATTTTGAGTTGATTTTAAGTTATTATGATTTAAAAAATCTGCTATTTTTTCTACGGACTCAAAAAGAAACCCAAATTCTCCAAACTTTTTAAAAATATAATCAAAATAATCATTTTTTAAGGCTATAATAGGTTTTTGTAAACTTAAGGCGTCTAGTATAGCGCCACTAGCCATTAGTTGATAAGAGTCTGTAGGATATAAATATAGAATAAAGTCCAATTTCTTTACTCTTGCTTCTAATTCATCTCTTGGAACAATTCCTTTCCCTAAATTATTAGGCAAATCAATATTTAATTTTTTAAGTTTATCTAAAGCATAAAAAATTTTACCTGTGATGGAAAATTTTATTTTATTATTATTAACTAATGATACTAAATAACAAAACTCATCAGCTCCTTTTTTTTTATAAAATAATCCAACAGTACCTATTTTTATAGAATCAGAAAAGGTGTCTTTATTTTTGATATCTTTTTTAAAAAAATAAGAGTGATCTATTGTAATGAAGCTATTTGAAATATTGGATGGGGTCGTTTTCTTTATATTTTTTAAAATAGAATCTCCTAAGACAACAAATTTTATATTTTTCTCTATATGTATTTTTTTATTTAAGAAAAAAGATCGCCCTAATTTAAATAGGAGTCTATTAAAAGGACCAAAAAAAGAATAATCTGCAATTAAATATTCCATCTCTCCATGACAAAAAATAAGGATTTTTCTATGAAATATTTTATTAAGTATATTCATAGCTCTAACAGCTAACATATTATTATAATTAAAAACTAATATATCAGTTTTCTTAGCAATTATAATAAACCATAAGTTATAAAAAAAACTACATAGATATAACAGAAAATTTGAAAGTCGTGATTTTGCAATAGGTAGCCAAATATTCTTTACATCAATATTATTAGTATCAATCTGATTTTCTTTTAATATATTTATTTCATCATTAGCATTACATTTTTCGCCATACAAAATAATTTTATTAATTTTTTTTTGTAACATTGCTAACAATGAAGCGTTAAATAATAGATGATTACCATCTGTACAAAGAGTATCTATATATTTAATTTGCATTTTGTTTATAAATATTGGTTGAAAAGATTAGGTGTAAAGTTCTAAGTATTAATAATGTAAAGAACATGATAATACATACTAATAAACAATTGAAAAATTCGATGGAAACACCACTAACACAAGGTCCTGATAGTATTAAAAATCCAAATTCGAGATTCATAGAAAAGTTTATTCTTCTTATTATTGTAAAAACAGAGAAACAAATCAATATTATTGCAATAATATTGATTATTAATGTTACAGGAGAACTGTATAATGAAAAAATTAAAATACCAATAGTCCCTAGCATAAAAGAAACATTTTCAGGCGTGTCCTCTTTTAAGATTTGTTCAGGTGATTTTTCTTTTCCAAATTTAGCACTATCTATAGTTGCTAACATTCTTTTTACATAAAAAAAAGTGTTATATTGTTGTGCTGCAACATAATAAAAAGCGGCTCTATCTATCAGAATTGCTGTGTTAGAAAAACTTGATAAACGACCAGCAAATTTACCAGCAATGAGCGTATTTGTTTCATACTTAATATTTCCTTCACCAACACCTCTTAACACATCTCTTTGATTATAAGCATATTCTATTAAGGTAGGAAATATTATAAAACCTATAATACAGAAAAAAAGATATTTTTTTAAAAAAAAACTTAGTTCAGCATAGTATTTCACTACTAAAAGAATTAGACAAGAATATACAACTCCTATAAAAGCTTTTACAATTCCTAATAGAATTAATAATAGAATAGTAATAATAATGGATTTATATTTTTGCTTTGGAATGACAAAGATTAGAAAAGTCGCCCAAATATTGGGATCAAAACGTAAAATGATTTGTATGAAAAGCTTAAATAAAGGAGGCGCTTCATAAATCGGAGCAAGAGCTTTACCAACCCCAAAAAACCAACTAATAAAAATATGAGATATGAGCAAAAAGAAAACAAATATTTGTATTGTCTTTATATTTATATAAACTTTCTTTATTTTATTACTTTTCCTCTTGTATGATTTGTAAATTTTCCATAGAAATAAAAAAGGAAATGTAGAAACTATCCAAATAATGGTTAATACTAGCTCACTTAGTCTAACATCATATTCAAGAAAATCTCCATTATATTCTTTTTTTATTACGGCATATAGGTAGCTTATAGTGATATATATAATATTTAAGATTAATGTAAATCGAATTGCTTTTTCAGCCTCGAGGTTACTATTCATAATATAAAATTTAAGGGAAAAGAACTCTAATAAACATTTTCAAAGGACCTTCTCCATAATCAACTTTTAGCTTTTTTGATATATAATTTGAATATCCTCTATTTATGATTCCTTTATGAAAAGGAATATGTTCTGCTATATATTCCCCTTCTGAGTTGGGGTTTTTTTCAGCAGCATATATTAATCCTTTGATGGCCTCGTACTTATATATTCCAATTCCTCCAAAAGCTGAAAAACAATTTAAATAGGAGGTTTTGTCTATCATTCTATCTAATTTTCTCTTCTGTAGGAACATTTCATAAGGTGTAATGATACTATCTTCTTTTTCTTTAAAAGCAAATAAATCATATTGTCTTCTGCAAATAATTTTTCCAAATAAACAAAGTTTCTGAGTACCATTTGCAAAAAGTCCTCCCCAATCATTAGGAGCTTCTTCTATTGTTTTTATTATTCCCATTATATCAAAGTCTAAGATATCAATATCTATGACGATAACATAATCAATAGGAAAATTAATATTATTCTCTATGTATTCTATATACATATTTCTATAGGAGGCCATTTTTTCTATTCTATTATAACTTCTCATCTCCTTATCTTCAGAAGAAGCTATAGTTAATGTGCCAAAATCCTGGAGAATACTTTTCACTCCAACTGAGTTTTGTTCCCAGTTTCTTAATACTTCCTTTGTATTGTCCTTGCTGTCATTCTCAATAATAACAACGGCTGTATTTTTGAAAAAAGAACGTAGTCTCTCTAGCTTAGGAATATTCTTTGTAATGGATGTAGCACAATCTCTTGCTAACATACATATCACAATATTTTTATCTGATACATTCATTTCTTCTTTATTAAAAATATTTGATTTTCAAATCGGACAAATTGACCTAAGAAACTAATGAAGCTACTATAAAATCGTATTCCTACTATTTTTTTAATCAAATAAAATATTGTTTTCATAGTAGATTCAACTTTCCCTTTTTTCTTTTTTTCAGTAGGAGATAGAGAAGAAAAAGCATAAGTTTTGCGATTAGATAATAATCGATTCTTTTTTAATATATTTCTAAAATTACTATTCTGTTGGAATGGATCTTCTACAGTAGAATCATTTATTACTCTAAATAATCTACGATGTATTGGCATTATATTTTCTCCATCATTAAAGGCATTGAAAGAATATGTCATTTTTGAATATAGTTCATATCCATTTTTGTATTCAGCCTCAATATATTCTTTTATAAGAGGGATATAAGATGGAAAAATGTCTGTATTATATTTAGGATGCCTCCTATTTAGAACTTTTTCATTGAAAGGATCAAATCCTGAGAAATGGAAGAATAATAAAGGGAACTCTTGTTTTGTTATCAAATCTTTGATATAATACTTATTTTCATGTATTAAAAGTTCTCTTTCATGCAGATTCCATATAGCAGGGTTGATTCCTGGATGTTGTGTTATATAGGTATCATTTGGGAAAAAGGCAGGAATAAAATCCATCCAACGTTGGTCTACATGTAAAGCATCTATCTTATCGGCATAACATTTATCTTCTAAACGATTCATCCACCACTTTATAATTTTTTTACCTATTAAATCATTTTTAATTGCACCAAAACCCAAATTATATATACCAACAAATAATAACTCTTCTTCTGGTACTGAACCTGTATAATTCTCTTGAATATGGCAATAATGAGGAGATAATACTATAGATTTATGATCTAAGTAATCAAAAATAGTATCTAACGAGTCTGTAACATAAATATCAGGATCTAAATAAATCACTTTATCATAACCTTCTTTAAATAACTTATTAAAACAAAAAGGTTTTATTGAAGTAGAAAACTCAATAACATTATATTTAAAAGCCATTTGTTTCCAATAAGAAATCCAATTTTCATCAAGCAATACTAAAGATTCTTTAGGAATGTCTTCTTCTTCTACTTTATCAGCTAAAAAAATTTGAAAGTCTACATCTTTATTATGTTTTAAACAAGATTCTTTCAAAGTTAATGCTTGTGCTAAATAGTTTTTTGCACAGATTGTAAAAACTACTTTTTTCATTTTCTCTGATTATATTAAGTATTATAATAGTATAGTTTAATAAAATAACTATTTTTTATCTGTTAGATATTTTTTTTATTTGTTGTACAACTTCTTCTGAGAGTTCTTTATAGAATAAATCAATATTTTCTAATACTACCTTTTTTGGAATATCTATTAAACTAGGTAGCATAAGTCTAAGTTCCTTATTATTTCTATATCTTATAATTTTTGCAGGATTTCCTCCTATTATACTATAAGGAGCGACATCTTTAGTCACTACACTGCCAGCAGCTACTATAGCTCCTTTTGCTATAGTTATTCCAGATAAAATAGTAACATTCGCCCCAATCCAAACTTCATCTTCTATTATTATCTTTCCCTTAGTTAGGGCATCCTTTTCAGGGCAAAGTTCTATAAACTTAGATGCTATAGGATAATTAGAATATGTATTCATTTGATGATTACCTCCTAATATGAACCATACATTAGAGGCTATACTCACAAAATTCCCTATTTCTAAGCCTTCTTCTTTATTTTCATAAGAGAGTATATTAAGTTCTCCATATGTTCCCTCTCCTATTGTAATAATAGGATTTCCTCCTAATATGTTTCTGATTATTGTATAATTATGCTTATTATTATATCTCCATTGATAGGCACGTTTTTTTTCTTGAAAAGAACGCTTGATATCACCCAACATACTTCTGATAATCCTTAAATAGTCAAGTATTTTCATCTCCTCAGTATTCTTTTTAATAACAATTTCAGTATTCCTTTATAGAAATAGATATTTCCTCCAAAATATTGGAATAGTATTCTCCAACCTCCTTCTGTCTTGAATCTTCCTTTATCTTTTTTGAAATATATCTTATTTATAAAATCTAATAAGAATTCATTAAAAAAACGTTTTTTTTCTTTCTTATAATAAAAAACCTCATTTTTAGTGTCTGCCAACATTTCTCGGCGAATGGTGAGGTAATTCACCACAAATACTTCAAAAAAGTTATAACCACCATTAGTAGCTCCATCAGCAGCATCTTCAAAAATCCGTCTATTAATCATTAAATTTTTCTGACTTTCTTTAGCTGCTGCTATATAAAATGGTATTTGTATAAAATGAGTACCTATATATTTTTTATAATTAATTTTATCTACAAATTTAGTAGTAATAATATTGGAACTTATAAAAGTTATCCAATAGCTGATATCACTCAAATATTCTTCAATAGTTTGATATATTTGTATTTCTTCATCTCTTTTAGGGAAAACTTTGAGGTGAATCAATCCATAATCAGTATTCTTAAGTTTAGCCAATAAGAAAGATAAAGCTCCTTCTTTTAAAAAATCATCATCCCCTAAAACCCAAACATATTGAGCTGTTGCTTTCTTAAAACATTGTACAAAGTTACCATCCATACCTAAATTAGTAGGATTTTTGCTATAAACAATAGGCATTCCCGTTTGAATATAGTTCTGTACTACCTCCTCAGTGTTATCAGGAGAACAGTTATCAGATACAATAAGTTCTATTTCATTACAATCAATTGTTTTCAGCTCTTTTTGTATAGCTTTTAGAGCGTTGTCTAATATTTTTGCCCTATTATAAGTAGGAATACAGATACTCAATATTTTTTTATATTGACTCATAGTACTTCTGTTTTTTAGTTTTAAAGATATAGTAACTCATAGGCAAACTCACACAAGTTACTATTATGAGATATCCACAAATAAGCGTCTCAATAGTAAAATATTTGGCAGTAATATACATTTCAAATACACAACAGAGCCCAATAAAAAAGGCTTGGAACAAAAAAGGCTCCCTCTTAAAACACCGCAATGCTGTTGCCCACGTATTGATGATATTGTTAAAAGGTACTGATAGAAAAAATACGGCACATAACGGTAAGGGCAAAAAACGATTTCCTAAGCTGAAATCAAAATATTGTAGTCCCATAATAAATGCAAGCGCTCCTAAGATTACTAACACAGCCACTAAACTCGATTTGGTAAGAGTACTCTCTACAGAATTATCTAATTCTTTATATTCTCTTTTAGCAATCAAAGAAGACCACAAAGGTATTTTAGTAGATGTCCAACTTACTACTAACGAGAGAATAGCATTTAAAATAGTAAGTGTCATACCTACTTGTCCCGCTACTACTGGTCCATAAAAAGCAAATACAATAGGGTTAAAAGCCTGAAAAATAAAATAGCCACTTGCCCAACTAAGAGCTATTTTCCACTGCAATGGAAATATTTCTTGCCAATAACTTATTTTTTCAACGAGAGGTTGCTTCCACAATGTATATAAGATCTTAGCATAGCCTCCTCCTAAATATAAACTTACAAGTACTATAAACCCTACCATTGCATTAATCGCCACCACATATAATTTCGCCCCTAATACTAAACTCAACCAAGAAATACTCATTACTGTAATTTGCTGAATGAGTGCTAACCGAGCCATTTCCTTTACTTTATGCATCCCTTGTAAAATTGCCATTATAGGAGATAGCAATAGATTACTTCCAGCAAAAAAAGCTACTATTAGCCAAGGAGCCTTCCATTGGATATATTCGATAGCCACAGTGTTTCTATAAAAAAAATAACCTCCTCCAAAAGTAAGTGCTAATAGCAATAAGAAAGCAAAAACGGCATACCACTTTACTGAAAAATGTAAAATAGAAGCCAATCGAGAAATGTGCTTTTTATCCCCTTCAAAAGTATTATTTTTTATTCTTATATGAGCCATTTCGTGAGCTACAAATTGGGTAAGGATACCTCCTAAACCTAACTCAAAAAATATTTGAATAGCCAATACAGAAGCAAAAGTAAAATAGAATCCTTGTTCCTCTTTTGAAAGAAACTTAGCAATCAGAAAAACGGTAACAATACCTCCTCCTGCTTGGATAATCCTTGCAGAGGTGGTGTAGAGTATAGCTCCATCTATTCCTAATTTATCAAAGACTGTCTCTCGTATTCTTTTTATATTCATCTTTTTTCTCTATGTATTGATAGTTTTGTAATATTTTGATAAATTTATTTTACCATCTCTAAAGAAATGAGTTTTGATGTCTAATTTGTTTTTTACAAAACAAAAGTCTGATAGAGATTTTATACCCAATAATAGAAATTGTAATTGAATATTAGATTTTTAATGAATCTTAGGGAACTGATTAAATGTTATTAGTAATTATGTTATTTACTTCTTCTAAAAAATGAAAGTAGTAAAATCTCCAGAGTATTTAGTTAACCAATATAATTACTTTTATCTATAAAAACATAATAATTTTGTGAGATATTCTATTTAATTTCTTTTTTTACAAATATTTCTATATTTTCTTCTAGAGTCCTTTTAGGTTGCCACCCTAAAGAGCATAATACACTATTATCTACTTGAGGTTCCATAATTTCTCCCTCTCGGTAAGGAAGTGCTCCAAAATTCAATTGGGTTTCAATAGGACTACCTTTTAGTTTTTCTAATGTACTTTTTACTAGTGTTACAAAAGTTTTTACAGGGGTAAGTACTCCAGTACCTACTTCTATATCATTAAAGGCTTTTAATTGTGTCGCTTGTTCTAAACAAGTAAGATAAGCACTTACCACATCATCTATATATATAAAATCACGCTTTTGTGTGCCAGCTGTGAGCGGTATGGTTGGTTTTTGTTGTTTGAGTTCATTCAAGATCCAAGTAGTGAATTTATCATTACCATCTTGCTCGCCAAACATATGTTCTAATTTTAGGTTTATTACTTGTATCTTATCAGAAGCTACTTGCAGCCACTCTTCAAATTGCTTTTTAGATAAAGCATAATAATTTAAATATTTATATGATAAAGCTCCAATATTAAAAAAAGTGCCAGTATTAAAAAAAGACTTAGAATTAAAAGAAATACTAGTGTTTAGCAATTTGACACCAAACATTAAATTTGTTTCTAGTATTTCTTGCATGCTTTCTCCTTTTTTACCATACGCACAAGCTGTATGAATAACAATATCTATAGCCTGCTCTTCAAAAGCCGTTTGCAAGGGCACACGATCTATATCATAGCTTTTAAAAGCGTTTTCAAAACCTTTTAAACGCCACATATCAGAGGTAGAACGTTTGAGTACTACTACTTCATAACCCTTACTTACCAATGCTTTTAGCAAGTGGCTCCCCAAAAAACCTGTCGCTCCTGTTAAAAGTACTCTCATAATCTGCTTACCTGCCGTAACTGCTAAAAATTCACCCCAAAATATTCTTCTAACTTCTCAGCGATATACTCTAAATGTTCTTCCCCTAAAGCAGGATAAATACCTACCCAAAAGGTTTGGTTCATCGTAATATCAGTATTAGTAAGGTCTCCCACTACACGGAATTCCACTCCTTTGAAATAAGGCTGCTTAGTAAGGTTACCTGCAAATAACAAACGCGTACCTATCTTATGCTGGTCTAAGAAACGGAGCAAATCTACCCGTGCAGTACCAGATTCTTCTTTAAGGGTTATAGGGAAGCCAAACCACGAAGGGTCGCTATTGGGAGTTGCCTCTGGCAGATATAAAAAGTCAGTAAGTGTTTGCAATCTATTTTTTAGATAAGCAAAATTCTTACGGCGTTTTTCTATAAACTCCTCTACTCGGTCTAACTGAGCCAAGCCACAGGCTGCTTGCATATCGCTAATTTTTAGGTTGTAACCTATGTGTGAATACACGTATTTATGGTCGTAACCAAAAGGCAAATCGCCGTGTTGTTGTGAGAAGCGACAGTTGCAAGTGTTATCTTTCCCAGGTGCGCAATAGCAATCACGACCCCAATCGCGGAAAGACTCGGCGATGGTTTTTAGCTCTGCATTATTAGTGAAAACGGCTCCTCCCTCGCCCATAGTGATATGGTGAGCTGGATAGAAACTCAAGGTAGCAATATCGCCAAAAGTACCTACTTTTTGTCCGTTATAGGTAGCACCCAAAGCATCGCAGCAATCTTCTACAAGCCAAAGGCTATATTTATCACAAAGAGCTTTTATTTTCTCTAGGTTGAAAGGGTTCCCCAAGGTATGGGCGAGCATAATCGCCTTTGTTTTAGGGGTAATGGCTTGTTCTATAAGGTCAGCATTTACATTATGTGTGTGTAGGTCTACATCTACAAACACTGGTATGGCCCCAAACTGAATAATAGGGTTCACTGTCGTAGGGAAGCCTGCTGCTACACCTATTACCTCATCACCTTTTTTAATAGCACGTTCGCCTAATTTAGGTGAAGTAAGTGCACTAAAGGCTACTAAATTAGCTGAAGAACCAGAATTTACCGTAATACAATATTTTACCCCTAAAAAAGCAGCCAATTTCTGTTCAAAAGCTGTATTAAAACGTCCTGTGGTGAGCCAAGCATCAAGCGATGCATCTACCATATTTTTTAGTTCTTGGGCTCCTAATACCTTACCTGAAGGCGGTATAATAGTAGTTCCTGCCTCAAAAGATTTCGATTTGTAAGCCTCTTGGGCGTATTTTTCAACTAATTGAGCTATTTCTTGCCTAATTGTATCTAAACTCATTTATATTATAGTGTTTTTTGTTGTTAGTTTTAATTGTTGTATTTCTCTATTTCTTGCAAACATTTTAATTGCATATCAGCTCCTTCTAGCCACGCACGGTGCCAATGCACTATTTGCTCCAAGGTTTGCTCTAATCGCCATTTTGGGTGCCATTTTAGGCACATTGCAGCTTTCGAACAGTCGAGTTTTAGAAAGTTAGCTTCGTGGGGTTGTTCACTTTTGTCTATTTCATAGTGCGCTCCATCTCCCCAGAAATGTACCATTTTATCAAGTATCCACTGCACAGGCTGGCAGTCATCGTCTTTAGGACCAAAATTCCAACCTTCAGCAAAGGCCTTCCCGTCTTGCCACAAGCGTTGTGCTAGCACTAAGTAGCCTGAAAGAGGTTCCAATACGTGTTGCCACGGACGAGTAGATAGCGGATTGCGGATAATTACCGATTGCTGTTTCTCAAAAGCGCGCAGAATATCAGGTATCAATCTATCTTCAGCCCAGTCTCCGCCTCCTATCACATTACCTGCACGTGCTGAGGCTACGGCTGCTGTATCAGGGGTGTGAAAAAACGACCGTTGGTAAGCCGAAACTACCAATTCGGCACAACCTTTACTGTTACTATAAGGGTCGTGACCACCCATAGGTTCGTTTTCACGATAGCCCCATTCCCATTCGCGGTTTTCATAACATTTGTCAGTAGTAATTACCACTATTGCTTTTAAGTGCGAGGCATAGCGCGAAGCTTCAAGTACATTCACAGTCCCCATCACATTAGTGCTATAAGTCTCAATAGGCTCTTTATACGAAAGCCTTACCAAAGGCTGTGCTGCTAAGTGTAGTAATATATCGGGGTTAAAAGTACGTATGCTCTCCGAGAGTTTGCTAAAATCGCGAATATCACCTATCTCACTCTGCATCTGCTGTGCTACTTTAGCCTCAACAAAAAGAGACGGATTTGTTGGTGGAGTTAAGGAAAATCCCTTTACTTCAGCACCCATCTGCTGTAGCCACAGCGATAGCCACGAACCTTTAAAGCCCGTATGCCCTGTGATAAATACACGCTTACCTTTCCAAAAATGAGTATCTACTTTTCCTATTGCCATACCTTCCAAGGTGCTTTGTTGTTTTGCCATAATTCTTCCAAAAGCGTTTTATCACGGAGCGTATCCATTGGTTGCCAAAAACCTTCGTGCTTATAGCACATCAACTGTCCGTCTGTGGCTAAGCCTTTTAGTGGTTCTTGTTCCCAAATAGTGCTATCACCTTTTATGCGCTCTATTACTTTAGGTGATAGTACAAAGAACCCTCCATTAATAAGCGCTCCATCTCCTTTCGGCTTTTCTTGGAACTTCATAATCTGATTATTTACTATATCCAAAGCTCCAAATCTACCTGGGGGATAGACTGCTGTAAGGGTTGCTTCCTTACCGTGTGCTTTATGAAAAGCTACTAATTTAGCAATATCAATATCAGCTACTCCGTCGCCATAAGTAAAGCAAAAAGCCTCCTCATTAGCTATATAAGGCAATACCCTTCTAAGGCGCCCTCCCGTCATAGAGTGCTCACCTGTATCTATAAGAGTAACTTTCCAAGGTTCAGCGCGTTTTTGGTGTACGTGCATCTCATTGTTTGCCATATCAAAAGTAATATCCGATTGATGTAAAAAATAATTAGCAAAATATTCCTTGATGATATAGCCTTTATAACCACAACAAATGATAAATTCATTAATGCCGTAGTGCGAATATATTTTGAGAATATGCCATAAAATAGGCATTCCTCCTATTTCTACCATTGGTTTAGGTCTCAAGGCTGTTTCCTCACTCAATCGTGTGCCGAGACCTCCTGCTAAAATTACTGCTTTCATAAAAATTAATCTACTTATTGCTTGAAAATTAATCACTTATTTGCCTGCAACAAATGCATCAGCAAAAAAGTTTTCTTCTTTCAATCCTTGTTTAGTGAGAAGTTCTTGAGCGCTTTGTATCATTGCCTCACTACCACAAGCATACACTTGTGCTGTAGGCCAACTGATAGCCTGTGCTGAAGCTATCTCTTGCACATACCCTTTTGCTCCTTGCCAATCGTCCTCACGAGTCAATACTGGTATATACTCAAAATGAGCAAAGGTAAAATCAGGCTTCCAAAATAAGTCTTCTTTTTTTCTTCCTCCCCACAAAAGCCACACTTTTTTATTAACTAATAATTCCGGACTGGCTTGCAGCTGTTCTAAAATGGCTTTTATAGGTGCAATACCAGTACCTGTAGCTAATAATACAATATCGGTGCATACTTCATTATGTCGGTAAAAGAAAGTACCCAAAGGTCCCTCTACTCTAAGCAAATCATTAGGCTTAGCCTCATTAAACCAATAGTTGCTAAATAGTCCCCCTTCATAATTGCGAATAAAGAGTTTCAGCTGGCTGCCTTCATACTGACTATGACTAATAGAATAGCTGCGCTTATGTCCATTTCTGATAATATCTAGATATTGCCCCGCTAAAAACTGAAAATCTACCTTAGGAGGCAAACGCAACACTACCTCTACAATATTAGGGGTAACAATTGCAATACTGCTTATTTTACAAGGACTCACTTGGGGTTTAGGTAGCTTTACTCCTAAATCCTCTACCGCTAATTTTATATCAGAGCGGGGTATTACATTGCACGACAGCACATAGCCTGCAGCTTTCTCTTCAGTGGTAAGTACTTGTTCATCTTGTAGGTTCTCTACCTCTCCTTCAAGCACTTTCACTCTACAACTCCTACAACGCGCCTCAAAACACGAATACTCTAAGCTAATATCATTATCTAAAGCGGCTTTTAGCAAAGAGGTATTCTCATCGCAAGTATAAGACTTATTATTTTTTAGATATATAGTATGCTGGTTCAAAATATATTATAAACAATGTTTTTTCTCTTCAATAAATTCTTTTATATGTTTCTTAGCTTTCCAGCCAAGTTCTTCTGTTTTTTGGGTAATAACTTCGGCAGTCATACGGTTGCCTTTTCGCTCTGGTAGCATCTGTATCTCACCACCAAATAAATGAGCAATTTCTAATACGGTATAAGTCTCAGGACTACCTATGCCATACCCATCACCACTGCCTTTTTCTCCTACAATTAGTAGACCTGATACTATATCATCTATATGAGTAAAATTACGTTGTTGCGTACCGGGGCTTACTACTGTTAGAGGTTCACCTTTCTTCTTCTTTTCAATGAAAAGCGCAATAAGGGTCGCATATTTGCCTGTACTTATCTCTCCCTTACCATATACATTATAGAAATATACAATAGCATAATCTAAGTTGTACCAATTGCCATAATTGATAATCAGTTCAGTATTGGACGACTTGCTCCACGCATACGGACTCTGGTCTTTTCCTAATCCTCCATCACCGAACTTAGTACTGCTTCCCGCATATACTAGTTTGCAATGATGTTTTCTACAAAACTCTAATACTTTAAGAGTTCCTATTTTATTGAAAAGTAGAACTTTGTCTATATCCTCAAAACTTTGCTCTACTCGTGAATATTCCCCTAAGTGATATACCAAATCGGGTGTAAAGTCTATGAGTTCAAAAATATGTTCTGTGCTTCCTTCTATATAAGTTACTCCTTCTATATGGTTTTCACGACTTCCTGTAAAATAGTTATCCAATGAATAGACTTCGTTATTAGGGTCTTTAGCTAAGGCTTCACAAAGATTTGAACCAACAAACCCTGCACCTCCTGTTACTAATATCTTCATATCTTAGACTCCTATTTGTATATATTCAAATCCTTTATTAGGCAAATCGAAAGCATTATATTGATTTCGACCATCAAAAATTACTTTTTCAAGAAGCTGTTTGCCTATTTCTTCAAAATCAGGAGAACGAAACTCCTTCCATTCGGTAAGTAAAAGTAGAGCATTTGCTCCTTTGAGAGCTTCATATTTACCATCTACATATTCAATATCATAATCTTTCAAATAAAAACTCTTAGCTTCATATACTGCTTTTGGATCATAAGCTTGTATTTTAGCTCCTCTTTTTATAAGTTCTTTGATAATATAAATAGATGGGGCTTCTCTCATATCATCTGTTTCAGGTTTGAACGCCAATCCCCATACAGCAAATGTTTTCCCTGAAAGATCCTCTCCATATTTCTTTATTACCTTATTAGCAACAACATATTTTTGGCGATTATTAACATTGTCTACCGATTCTATAAGCTCAGCTTTGTAATCTACCTCTTCTGCTAATTTTTTCAGAGCTAACACATCCTTTGGGAAACAAGAACCACCATATCCACAGCCTGGGTAGATAAAGCTATATCCTATACGAGTATCAGAACCAATTCCCAAGCGAACCTTGTTCACATCAGCACCTACACGCTCACAGATATTGGCTATTTCATTCATAAATGATATCTTGGTAGCTAACATTGCATTAGCAGCATATTTTGTCATCTCAGCTGAACGAATATCCATAGTGATAAAGCGTTCGTGTTGTAAGAAAAAAGAAGAGTAAAGAGCTTTCATTTTTTCAAAAGCATAAGCACTTTCAGCTCCTATAACTACTCTATCTGGCTTCATAAAATCTTGAATTGCTTTTCCTTCTTTAAGAAATTCAGGATTAGAAACAATATCAAAATCAATTGAAATTTTTCTTTTTTCTAAAACATTATGAATAACTTCCTTTACTTTATCAGCTGTTCCTATTGGAACCGTAGATTTATTCACTATAATTAGATGATTCTCCATAGCTTCTCCAATAGATTGAGCTACAGAGAGAACATATTGCAAATCTGCAGAACCATCCTCTCCCATAGGGGTTCCCACTGCTATAAAAACAATCTCCACTTGCTTAATAGCCTGAGCTATATCTGTTGTAAAAAGAAGGTTTTTATTAGCTATATTATTCAGCACCATTGTTTCAAGCCCTGGTTCATAGATTGGAATAATCCCTTGTTTGAGTTTTTCTATTTTATCTTCATTAACATCTACACAAGTAACTGTATTCCCTACTTCTGCAAAGCAAGTCCCTGAAACTAAACCAACATATCCAGTGCCAATAACAGCTATTTTCATTAAAAAATGATTCTATTTGTTGAGGTAAAGCTAATAAAAAAGTTTCTATTTATTTTTTGCAAAATTAAAAATTTAATTTATACACTCATAATTTCTGCAATACGGATCAAATCAGGATCAAGTTTACTTTCACCTCCTTTTATGGCTTTCTCCAGTGGGGTAAGGTCTATCTTGTCATTATTGATTCCTACCATATAGTTAGATTTGCCTTCAAGAAGAGATTCCACGGCTTTTACGCCCATACGACTTGCCAATACACGATCAAAGCAAGTAGGAGCTCCCCCTCTCTGAATATGTCCCAATACAGATACCCGTATATCATAATCTGGATTCTGTTTTTCTACATATCTTTTAAGTTCAAATACATTTTTCCCTGTTGTATCTCCTTCCGCTACTACAATAATATTGGACATCTTCCCTTTGTTGTGATTGATTTCTATTTCATTCACCAATTCTTCCAAGGTGCTATGATGTTCTGGAATAAGAATTTTCTCAGCTCCTCCTCCTATACCTGAATTAAGAGCAAGAAAACCTGCATCACGCCCCATCACCTCAATAAAAAACATTCGGTTATGAGAACTAGCTGTATCACGAATTTTATCAATTGCTTCCACAACTGTATTAAGAGCTGTATCATAGCCAAGAGTATAAGTTGTCCCATAGATATCATTATCAATGGTACCTGGAATCCCTATTACAGGAAATCCAAATTCTTGATTAAAAAGCAAAGCCCCTGTAAAAGAGCCATCTCCTCCAATAACAACCAAAGCATCTGCACCTGCTGCAACAAGGTTCTCATAGGCTTTTTTACGTCCTTCAGGGGTACGGAAGTCTTTGGAACGTGCTGATTTAAGAAAAGTTCCTCCTCGATTGATTAAGTTTCGTACGCTACGAGCATCTAATGGTGTAAAATCATTTTCAATCATTCCTTGGTAACCTCGGTATACTCCTAATACTTCTACATTATGATAGGCACAAGTACGTACTACTGAGCGTATAGCTGCATTCATCCCTGGAGCATCACCTCCAGAGGTAAGTACAGCTATTTTTTTTATGTTTGCCATAATTTTATATTTTGTTTGTTTTTTCAGGAAGCAAAGGTAATCATTTTTTTCAAAACATCTATACTTAATTATCAAGAATTTATTCAAAAACTATTACTACCTAATATATTACTTCAATTGTATATTTTGACTAGAAAAAGAAAAAAGTTACTTATTTAACCAAAAAGATATATTTGATTGATATCCAAACAACTAAATACAGTAAACTTCTTGTGGCAAAGTTATAAAAAAATTCTTGAAATATTATCAAATTTCTTCGAAAATAAATATCTACTAATCTCACTTAGGAGTGGAATTAATACAATAAAAAAATTAGGAATTTATTTTTGTTTTTCCAAAAAAAGTTGTACCTTTGCGTTAGATTTTGAAAGTAACTCACAATAAGGATTATTCCGTTGTGAAAACATTTAGTGCCTCGACTATCTTCGGGGCTTTTTTTATTAAAAGTAGAAATTACATATAATTCTAAAGTATATAAGAATATTATTTAAGATTAATTATGAGAAATATCCCTGTCTATAAATATCCTCAACATCACTAGCTCGTGCGTTTTGTAAAGCTGTGATTAACTGAGGAGTAGGCGTAATAAGTTCTGCAAATACCTCTACAGCCAGAGATTCATATTCATAATAGTCATTCTTAGGACTATGTTTACTTATCTGAGCTGTTAGCTCTACTCCTGCATTAAGCATATTAGCTATTACTATATTCTCATAAGCAGGCAAATATCCCAATTTATACTCTTGATAATAAACTTCAACAGCAAATGCATCGTATATGTTTCCTTCCTCGTGCTTAAGGCGCAATATATCCCCTTCTTTAAGAGATTCTTTAACTTTTGAATAATGATAATATTGCATTCCTCGAATATAGTTATCATAAATCTTCACTAAGCTTTTCCCTAGCAAATTTTTAGGTAAAATAAGTCCTGTAGAAGCAAGCCCTAAGGTTTTTATAAAATCAATCCGGTTCATATAACAAAAAATGTAATATTATTCTTATAAAAGTTATTTCCTTTGTGCCAATCGGTTAGCAAGCCAGCTTACATAAAAAAGCTGAAAACTATGATAAAGCATTATCGGAAGTAAATAAATCACTTTTTCTGACTCAGGAATTCCCAAGACCATTACAAATAAACTTCCGTGTACCAAAGATTTTTTAGAGCCACAGAAAGTAGCTGTAATTATATCTTCTTGATTAAAATGCAATATCTGAGAAATATACTTAAGTACAGCATATACCACAAAGAACAAACCTATTGAAATAAAAGAAATAATAACAAAAATAATAGGTGGAACAGAAAGAAATATCTGCTCAACAAAGGCATTGGAAAAGCTTTCATATACAATTAGCAATATAATAAACTTATCAAATTGCCCTATCCATTTACTATATTTATCTACTATTTTTTTTAATGTAGGATTCAGAAGTAACCCTAATATAATGGGCAACAATACCTTCAATAATAATTGCTGAATAATTGTCATCTGATCTACATCTGCAGTTGTATGTTTTAAGAAAGCCCCCATCAGAAGAGGAGTTACTATAATTCCTATAAGCCCTGATATAGAAGCATTAAAAATAGCTGAAGTTATATTCCCCTTGGCTATAGAAACCATCACCACTGAAGAGGATACTGTAGAGGGCAAGCTCGCTAAAAAGAAAATAGAAAGCCAAACCAATTGATAATTTGTTCCCTTAAAAAAGGGATATAAGAGAAATACTAATAGTGGAAATAACAAAAATGTACCAAACTGTACCACCAGATGAAGTTTCCAATTCCTTATATCTCGAAGAATTTCCTTAATATTTAACTTCAATCCATATAGTAAGAATATAATACAAATTCCCCAATCAATAAATTTATTAAGGTCAAAAACAGTATTATAAGCTTCCCTATAAGGTATAATCTTTGCTAAAACAATCATAGATATCAAAGCAAAGAGAAAATTATTTTGTTTATTAAAAATCTGACTCATTATTTTTTATTATAACCCATTATTAATTATTAAGAAAAAAATAAAAGATTATTTATTTGATTAAAAAATTATATATTTAATTGATTTTTAAATAGATGAATACAACAAACAACTTAGAGCAAAGTTATAAAAAATTATTGGATTATTATCTGATTTCTTCCAGAATAAACTCTAAAATTATCAGAGAAGAGCTCCCCAAACATCTGATCTAGAACTAAGTTATCAGCGACTATTAGAAGATAGTTACACAGTCCTAATAACTCAAAATAATGCACAAATAGTGTTTCCTTTCTATTTTAGCGATTGATAATACAAAGTAAACCCCTACTTTCTGACTTATTTCGAAGATGTTTTTTAAAGTCTCAAAGTGAGTAATGACAAAGTTCTCTATATTTTCTATAAATACAATGATGTGAGGAGCTTTATAGCACTTACTATGCTGTTTTTTATATCGTTTTGCTATTTTTTTGTAAAATAGCAAGTATTTTGAACATTTTTTGTTCATCTTGCGCATTGATAGAGAATATTTGTACATTTTTAGAATGCTTATGGTAGAGCATTGTCCAGCATATTTCTTGTACTAATAGTTGTCTTTCATCAGGGTTATTTCCCTCAATAAGTATAGGACTTATTTTAGCAATATCTACGAATTTCACTTTTTCAACAGATATGCCTAAAGGCACGGGAAGCTTCATTTTTTGGGGAACACTAACTTGCAAAAGTTCTTGAAAGGTTTTCATATTGTGTGATATTATAACTTATTGAGGGCAAAGATAATATAGAGGCTGTATCATTTTGTGATACTATAGTAAAAAAAGAGTGCCAAAAATTGTTTTGGCACTCTTTTTTAGTTAAATAAGTAATGTTACTTATTTTACTCCTTTCTTACTATTATAACTACTATGCATTAGCTGTAAATTCATTTTTGCATTAATTTTCTGAAATTCTTCTTCTAACTTGTCAAAATGAATCCTATTTCTAAAAGACTCGTCATCTGCAATTCTAGTAGATAATAGGCGTACTGAATCTCTATCTAGATTTCCCCCTTTCACTCGTTTTCTAAATTCATCTGTGATAAGTGATAGTTGAGGAAATTCGTTTTTATCTAAAGACTCTAATAAGAGACTAATAGGCTCAATGTGATCGATAACAATTTCTTTAAGTTTACCTGATTTTACAAATAGAGTTACTAAATTATCAACTTCTGTTTTAGTAGAAACCTTTTCCTTATTTATAAAGACCTGTCCATTACTATACTCAATTTCTAAGTCTTTTAAATCTTTGACTTTTTTAGCGGTAGTCCCTACAAAATAGATAATGTTATCTATTTGATGATTAAGTATTTTGTCAAAAGTTTGTCCGTGTCCCGTTTTATAAAAGTATTGTTTTATAAAACGAATAGGGAAAATAAGATGACCATTGTTATTATAACGGTCTTGTGAAATTAGCCTACGAAATAGAGTGTCTCTAACAAAAGTAGAAGAATAGTGTATATAAGCACTGTTGGTATTATATGTTTTTTCTTCTTCTACTTCTTTCTTTATATCATTTAAAGAGATAGTTGCAACTGAAACTTCATCAGAAAGGCAGATTTTCTCTTCAATGAAATCAAGGTACTTCATAAACCCTGCACGATAATGAGTTTTAGAAGTAACTTCTATAATTTCAAAAAGCTCTTCTCCTATTTCTCTCAACTCATCAAGGGCATCTAAACTTTTTGCATTGTAGATATTTTCAACTAACTCAAAAAGTCTATGTCTGAATTGTTTGTCAGCATTGTTTACGTAATTAACGTAACTATCAATACTCTTTACTCCATTTTTAGGTAAGAATTCTGTAAATTCTTTCTTTTTAAAAAAGGTATTATTCATACATTCGTGATGTTTTAGTTTAACGCCCCAAAAGTACTAACTATTTTCCTTGCTGCCAAATATAAAATATTAAAATTTGGAATGTTAGATGATTGATTATTTTACTGTTTACTCACTAAATGAAATGCTTATTAGGGTAGTAATTTTTCTATTTCGAAAAAAAAGGGCTGTAGAGAGTGAATTAATTAATAAAATATTTACTTAAACTGAAAACTGCATATCATATAGGTTTTTATAATAACCATTGGTTACTTGAAGTAGTTGTTCGTGGGAGCCTTCTTCTACGATATTTCCTTTGTTCATCACGATAATTTTATCGGATTTGCGTATGGTGGAGAGGCGATGAGCAATGATAATAGAGGTGCGTCCTTGAGTAATTTTCTCTGTGGCTTGCTGTAGAAGTTTTTCCGAATGAGAGTCTACCGAAGCTGTAGCCTCGTCAAGAATAAGTATTTTTGGCTTGTGTACGTATGCACGTAGAAAGGAAATCAGCTGTCGTTGTCCGGCAGAAAGTACGGCTCCCCGCTCCTTCACATCAAAGAAATATCCGTTAGGTAGTTGCTCTATGAAGTCGTGGATGCCTATCTCCTTAGCCGCTTCCTTCACTTGCTCTAAAGAGATATTTTCATCTCCTAAAGTGATGTTGTAGAAGATACTATCAGCAAATAAAAACACATCTTGGAGGACAACGCTTATCTGTTTGCGGTAGTTTTCTAAATTATAGTCGTTGCAATCCACCCCATCTATGAGTATTTTTCCAGAATTGGCTTTGTAAAAACGAGAGAGAAGCTGTATCACAGTGGATTTTCCTGCTCCAGTAGCCCCGACAATGGCTATAGTTTCTCCTTGTTGGGCAGAGAAACTGATTCCGTGAAGTATTTCTTCTTCTTTTTTGTAACCAAAGGTAACCTTGTCAAATTGAATATTTCCTTCTATATCTCGGCAGATGCCTCCTTGAGCATCTTCTTGAGTTTCCTTGCCTTCGTCCATAATATCAAAAACACGTCCGGAGGCGACCATCCCCATTTGTAGGACAGTAAATTTGTCTGCAATATGGCGCAATGGACGATACAACTCCTGAACTAATTGAACAAACATAAAGATCACCCCTAAGCTAGCCATTTCATGATGGACAACTTGTAATCCTCCATACCATATAACCAAAGCAATAGCAATAGAACTTAATATTTCAGCAATAGGAAAGTAAATAGAGTTCTGGAGGATATTGCGCAACCACGCTTTTTTATGTTTTTCATTAATCTCTTGAAAGGCTTTGTACTCCTGCTCCTCTCGGGTGAATAGTTGGACTACTTTGATTCCTGTGATGCGCTCCTGTACAAAAGAATTTAAGTTAGCTACCTCTCGACGAATGTCTGTAAAGGCAGCTTTGCTCGCCTTCTGGAAGAGATGGGTAGCATAAATAATAATTGGTAAGGTCAGGAAGGTGAGGAGTGATAATTTCCAATCGGTGAGCAACATCAAGGACATAATCAGTAGCATTTTGAGTATATCCGAAATAATCTCAAAGAATCCTGCGCTAAAAATCTCTCCAATACGCTCCAAGTCATTCACTGCACGAGTAATCAATACCCCAACAGAGGATTGGTTGTGATACTTCATATTAAAACGAAGCATCATTGAGAATAACTTCTTCCGGATATCATAAATTACCATTTGTCCTATCCATCCTGAGTAGTAAGCAAAGGAAATCTGAGAGATAATTTCTGATAGGAGAATCCCTACCAAGAGTAAACTGGCATATAATAAGCCTTCGTAGTCCTTGGGTACGATATAATTATTGATAATTTCCTTGGATATATAAGCTCTCAGGGAACTTGCTCCTGATATATAGATGGATAGGAATGCCACCAAGGCAAATATCCATTTGTAAGGTTTAGCATAGCCAAAGAGTTTCCTTAAGATATTGATATCGTTGTTTTTAGTTTTTTGTTGAGACATTATCTGTAGTGATATGATTTACATAAGACTAATATTGAATAAGACCTATGTTTATAAAATTCCTTAAAGCTATATCATAGCTTTTTATTATCTGTAATAATATTTAAATTTAAAATAAATACTACGAGGGCAAAATTACAAAATTTATTTTAGGAGTGAAGGATTTTTATTATTTTTTAATCCTCATAAAAATATTAAAACTTACCCCCAAGAAGTAAATTTCTGGGGGTAAGTTTATCTAAATTAATTATTACATCATACCTGGCATTCCACCACCTCCCATAGGAGGCATTGCTGGAGTATCTTCTTTGATATCTACCAAGGCACATTCTGTTGTAAGAATCATTCCTGCTACTGATGCAGCATTTTCAAGAGCTACACGAGTAACTTTCTTAGGATCAATGATTCCTGCGCGATACATATCCACATACTTCTCTGTTTTGGCATTGTAACCGAAAGAATTTCTGCTTTCTAAAACCTTAGCAATCACTACAGAGCCTTCGCCTCCTGCATTTTCAACAATTGTACGAAGTGGAGCCTCAACTGCTTTATTAACAATCTGGATACCTGTGATTTCATCACTATTATCTGTTTTAATTTTGCTAAGTACTGCTCTTGCACGTAATAAAGCAACACCACCTCCTGGAACAATACCTTCTTCTACCGCAGCACGAGTTGCGTGAAGTGCATCATCTACACGGTCTTTCTTCTCTTTCATTTCTACTTCAGAAGGAGCTCCCACATAAAGAACAGCTACTCCTCCAGCCAATTTAGCTAAGCGTTCTTGAAGTTTTTCTTTGTCATAATCAGAAGTTGTTACTTCCATTTGAGCTTTAATTTGCCCTACTCGAGCTTGGATATCTTCGCTCTTACCAGCTCCATTTACAATGGTGGTGTTATCTTTGTCGATAGCCACACGCTCTGCACGACCAAGCATATCTATTGTTGCATTTTCAAGAGTAAAGCCTCTTTCTTCGGCGATAACAGTACCTCCGGTAAGGATAGCTATATCCTCAAGCATAGCTTTACGACGGTCTCCAAAACCAGGAGCTTTTACTGCTGCAATACGCAACGCTCCACGAAGCTTATTCACAACTAAAGTAGCCAAAGCCTCGCCATCAATATCTTCAGCAATGATAAGAAGAGATTTTCCAGATTGAGCTACAGGCTCAAGTACAGGTAACAAATCCTTCATTGTTGATATCTTCTTGTCATATAGAAGAATAAAAGGATTGTCGAGCTCTGCAATCATTTTTTCTGAGTTGGTCACAAAGTAAGGAGAAAGATAACCACGGTCAAACTGCATACCTTCTACAATATCTACATAAGTATCGGTACCTTTAGCTTCTTCTACAGTGATAACACCTTCTTTACCTACTTTTTTGAATGCATCAGCAATAAGTTCACCTACTGTATCATCGTTATTTGCTGAAATAGCAGCTACTTGACGGATTTTATCTATAGAATCTCCTACTTTTTGACTTTGCTTAGCTAGTTCATTTACAATAGCTTTTACAGCTTTATCTATACCACGCTTTAAGTCCATAGGATTGGCTCCAGCAGCTACATTTTTAAGTCCCTCACGCACAATAGCTTGAGCAAGAACAGTAGCGGTAGTAGTACCATCTCCAGCGAGGTCATTGGTTTTTGAAGCTACTTCTTTAACCATCTGTGCTCCCATATTTTCGAGAGAATCAGCTAGTTCTACCTCTTTAGCTACAGTTACCCCATCTTTAGTAACTGTAGGTGCTCCAAATGATTTACTAATAATAACATTACGTCCTTTAGGTCCTAAAGTTACTTTTACAGCATTGGCAAGGGCATCTACCCCTCTTTTTAAGCCATCACGTGCATCAATATCAAATTTTATATCTTTTGCCATGTTTTTTATTTTTTAATTTTTTTTATTATTTGTTTAAGCGATTTGAATAATTCTACACTTTTCACACAAGGGATAAGAAGCAATAAAATCCTTGATTTGTTCCTTAGCCTCCATAAAACTTCTTTTTACATAGAAATATAAAGCTGTATCGTTACTTCCTTCATGATAGGAAGTAAATACCAAGACATCTTTCAAAATTTCACTAACAGAGTCAAAAACTACATTAACATCAGAAGTTTCATACACTTCCTTAGGCAAATCTGTTCCATTCACATAAATAGCTAACCCTTCTAATGTACCTACCTCCTGAGAGAAGTCTTCATTATATAGTTTAGATCCTTTAGGAATACCAACTTCTTCTAATTTTTGTAGTAATTTTTCTACTGCCTGAAAGGTATTATTGAGTTCAATTTCTATATCACAGTACTCTATCTCTCCCTCTTTGGACATTAGGGTTCCCCCTCCTGAGGTACTTCCTAAACCTTCTTCAGAGAGAAATTCGTCTATGAGATCCTCCAGATCGTGTCTATGAAAAGGTTGTAATTTTGCATTTAACTGTAAAGTGTAGAACATAACGATTATATTAGACTATTCTAAGATTCCTAACAAATCGTTTTCTTTCATTATAAGGTAAGTTTTACCTTCCAATTTTAGCTCTGTACCAGCATATTTTCCATAGAGGACAGTATCCCCTACTTTTACAGTAATAGGATTCTCTTTGGTTCCTGCTCCTACAGCAACTATTTTCCCTTTTTGAGGTTTTTCTTGTGCAGTATCAGGGATAATAATACCTGAGGCTGTGGTAGTTTCAGCTGGTGCTGGTTCTACAAGCACTCTATCAGCTAAAGGTTTTAATTTTACGCTCATTTTATATCTTTTATAAATTTACTTCTATATACTCACAAAGTATGCCATTTTTTAAAATATGTCATTTTGTCAGCTTTCTTTACTTTTACATTATCTATAATATTTGTAGAATATCTCTTTTTTCTACTATAAAATATAGTATTTTACATCCTTTTAGTCATTATTCCTCTTCTTTGTACCTAAAAATAGAACTAATTTCATATTTATATTAGAAAGACACTCTTAAATACTTCTAAGCTGACAATTTTTCTACAAATATGTCAGTTATCAATAATTTTATGACATATTTATCAAACTTCCACGCTCAATATCTTTCGTAATAGTAAGAGAAATTGGGATACGTTCTTTTAGTTCCTCCACGTGAGAGATAATCCCTACTATCCGATTCTCTTTCAGTAGTTTTGTAATTGACTCAAAGACAATATTTACAGAATCCAAATCCTGAGTACCGAATCCTTCATCAATGAAAAAGAAATTTCTCTTAGTTATGGCTTCACTCTGCACACTTTCGGCTAGGGCTAGAGCTAAACTTAAAGAAACCTGAAAAGCCTGCCCTCCTGAAAGCGTTTTTACACTCCTTGTCTTCCCTTCATTAAGATAATCAATTACTTCAAATTCATTATTTTCATTTACTTGCAAACTCAATTGTCCTCTAGTCATTTGGCGAAAACGTTCATTAGCATATTCACACAACTGTTGCATATAAATAGATGAAATATATTGTATGAATCCTTGTCCTCTGAAAATATTATCAAGAAGTTTTATATTTTCATTTTTTTGTCTGTAGAATTCCACTTCTTTTATAATTTCCTTCTTCTCTTCAAAGGATTTCTCCAGTTGCCGAAGCTCAGTATCTAATTTTATACAAATTTCATTAGCCGATTTCATTTCTCCTTCTTTAGAAATGAAATCCTCTTCTATTTTAAGATAAATATCAATATTAAATGGATTTTCGGAGAATTTTCTCTCTAATTGTGCAATATGTTCTTGAATTACTTTATAATGAACATAAAATTCCTGTATCTTCAAGCGATTTTCTTCAACTGAAATAGGATTTTTTAAAATTTCCTCTACTCTCTCTATCTCTAGTCCCCCCTCTTCAAGTTCTTTTTTAATTTGTTCCTCTATAATAGAATATTCTTTTCTATTTTTCTCGAGAAGTTCCAAAGTGTTTTTCAATTGGACTTTATTTTGGGAATATAAAAGATTTATTTTATTCTTATTTTCTATAAGTTCTTGATAATCTTGCTCTATTTGTATATTTAAAAATGCTATTTCCTTAAATTCTTCTTCAAGAGAGTTATATTCCCTCTCTCCATATTCTTCATAATCAAGGACTTTTATACTTTCTTTCTTACTCAAAATATTCCCTTGCAAAGAAGCTATATTATTATAAATATCATTAAGCAAAATTCTATATTTTTCTATTTTTTGCTGAAGCTCTTCTGTTTCTTTAAATAATTTTTTATATGATTTTTCTTTTTCATCTATCTGAATTTCAAGCTCTGTAGCAAACTTCTGTTGTTCAAGAAAAAGAGTATTATCTTCCAAAGAAAATTCTTTCCATACGAAGCCCGCACGATGCCCTGATAAATCCTCCTCTATGCGCTTTAATATATTCTTTTCTAAAGAGAGTTGAGCTTCAAAGATTTGTTTTTTTTCAATGTATTTTTCTATCAGAGAGATCGTCTGGCGGAGTTCTTCCTGCTCTGTATCAATATTCTTTATTGTTTCCTTTATAGCATCCATTTCTCTACTAACATCCTCAAAATGAGTAATATGAGGATGCTCCAAGGATCCACATAAAGGGCAAGCCTTTCCCTGATGCAAAGCTTGTGAATAACGAGCTAATTGGCTTTGTACTTCAAGCTGATTTATCCTTTGATTAAGACTTTGTTTTTCTTTTTCAAATTTTTCTTTCTCTAATATAATTTTTTTATTATAATCTATTAAAAGAAGCCCTTTTGAAGTCATAATTTCTTCTAGTTTACCTAATATAGATTCTAATTCTTCTTCTATTTTGATTATTTTAGCACGTTGATTACTCTCATTTTCTCTGAAAATACTATATTTTTCATACCAATTACCTATTTCTAGTAAAAGTTTGTGATTTATACGTTGTTTTTTAAGGTTATCTATATCAGTTTCAAGTTCTGCTAATATTCTTTTCTGATCTTTAAACTTTTTCTCTTCCTCTTTTATTTTAGCACTTCCTTCTTTAGTCCTTTTCTCCTCTGTGATAATCTGATTTTTTAGGGGAATTATAGATAGTATTTGTCTCAAATCCTCTTCTATTATTTTTGTCTGAGGAAGTTGATCATATTTTCCTTGTATAGAATCAATTTTTTGAGTAAGATTTGTAAGTTGTTCCTCTATTTCCTGAAGTTTTCTTTCTTCTATTTCTTTTCTAGATTGATATAAATGAACTTCTTTTTGTATTTTTAATTTATTCTCTAATAAATTTTTAAATAATTTCTCTATTTTTTCGTAAATATTTATTTTTTCTTGTAAATTTTGTATTTCAGGTTCTTGTTTTTGGAAATTTAATAAATCTTTCTTCTTGATATTCAGTAGTTCATAATCATTTTTTAGTGTTTTTAATTGTTCATATTCTTTTTTTAGTTGTATAAATTCTTTTTCTATATATTTCAGCTTCTCCTTTTCTTCTAAGAATTTTTTCTTTTGCAGCCCAATAATGTTCTCATCTACTAGCTCAAATCCTTTCAATAAACCTTCTTTAAAACTCAGTTTTTCCCCATTTTCCTTTTTAATTTTTGCTATATTATCTGATAAATCAAATTTGTGCAAATTAAATATCTCCTTCATCATCTCGGTTCTATCCTTAGCTCCAAGTTCTAGAAATTCTTTGAATTGACCTTGGGGAATAATGATTGTCCTTTTAAAATTATCATAACTCAGTCCTATTATTTTCTGAGGAAAAGCCTGTTCTAAAGGTAGCCAATTTTCTCCTTTTTTCTCATAATATTGTACTACAGTGGGTTTCACGTCATCAAACTTTTTATTACTTCGTTTGAATTCCCTAATCACTCGGAAATGTCTGTCTTCAAAGTTTAGAAATTCAAATTCAAGATAAAAATGATTTGACTTGAGGTTCAGCATATTATAACTTCTTCTATCTCTACTATTCAGTCGTTCAGTCTCTCCATAGAGAGCAAAAGTTATTGCCTCAAGAATGGATGATTTTCCGGAACCCACAATTCCAAAGATTCCAAATAAGCCTGCTTGAGTAAGAGCCGAAAAATCAATAGTTTGTCTTTCCTGATAGGAATAAATTCCTTCTATTGTGAGTCGTAGTGGTAACATTATTCTATAGTAAGAATTTCATTAAATAATTCTAAAATCTCTTTATTAGGAGCGATACCTCTATTTTTATACTTGAAATAGTTCTCAAATAAAGGGATAACATTCTCAAAATTAATGTCTTGCTGAACTAATTGATGAGTATATTTAGTATCATCTTTATATTTTAATTTTGGAATCAAATAAACAATTCCTTGATGAACATTATAAAGCTGGTTTTGTTCTTCCTTTTTTAAAAACTGCTCCATCTCAATTGTCAATTCTACCCAAGTATCAGGGTTTCTCTCTAACCAATTAGTAGCTTTATTAATAGAATCAAATGTTTTCCGGACAAGTGCTTTACCATTTTTAAGAGGTATTTTCTCTAACTTTATTTCTCTATTAGGTTCTGCTTCTATTATAGCAACATATTTTTGTTGTCCTGCCTCACTAAAGCTATAACATAATGGAGATGAGGCATATACAATAGGTTTTTCTTTACTTCCTATGTTTTTGAATCCGTGTAAATGTCCTAGAGCTGTGTATTGTATCTGAGGAGGAATAATATCTGTATAAATCATATCTGCATTGCCTATTTTTATAGGACGTTCTCCTTCTGGTTCCTCTAATACTTCTCCTCCTCTCGGATTCATAAATAAATGAGCTGTAAGTATATTCACTCCCTTTGTATCACAAAATTCTTCTGCCAAAGCACTCCATTTTTCTGATAAAATCTGATTAATACTCTCTTGCTTATCTCCCTTGAGTTCTTCTCTCATACGTGACTCATTCGCATAAGGAGTATGAATAATCCTTAAGGGATAATTATATTGAGAAAATGTAATTTCAAAGAAGCCCTCTTTCGAAAATGATATTCTAAAATAAGAAGAATCAGTATTCTTAACTATTGCATTAGGATAGCCTATAAGAATTATTCCACATTCACGGGCTAAAGGATCTGGAGCATCAATAAGTTTTGGAGCATCGTGATTTCCTGCAATGGCAATTACTGGACGTACTCCACCTAATGATAACCTTTTAAGTGTCTTATAGAAAAGCTCTATAGCTTCTATATTAGGAGTAAAATTATCAAATAGATCTCCAGCAATAATAACTGCATCAACTTTGTGTTGGTCTGCTATTTGTACTATCTCCTCCATAACTAAGCATTGTTCCTCTATTCGAGAAAACCTATCTATTTTCTTTCCTAAATGCCAGTCGGCAGTATGAAGAATTTTCATTGTTCTATTTATAAAAAATAATCCGCAAAATATTTATTTTACGGATTAATGAATTATGATTTTACAAAATAATTATTTTTATATTCCTAATCACTTAGAATACTTGGAGTTCCTTCTTTTGTGATATAATTTATTTTCAAGGCATTGATTTCTCTCAATTTTTCTTTTAAATCTCCTATGATTCCCATTTTTGTATGTTTATCAATTTTTAGAGATGTAATAAAAATTTCTTTATATCTTTCCTGAAGTCCTTCCCTATATTTAAGGATAGGAGTACCTACCTTATCTACATCTACAAAAACATCATTTATCTGAAGTTTTGCATTTTTACCAAACTTATCTTGATACCTAGCCAAAGGCTCTCCTGCATATACATATATTACAGGATCTTTTTTATCTAGTTTTTGTACTTGATTAGCAGTAGGAACATCATTAACTACCTTTATTTCTCCATCTTTAGATTGTGTAACTGTCATAAAGAAAAATAAAAGCATAAAGATAATATCAGGCAGAGATGCTGTTGATATAGGAGGAACCCCATCTGTTTTTTTCTTATTGAACTTTGCCATACTATTAATTTTTATCTCTCTTAACACTTGCCTCAACCAACTTTCTAGGAAATAATTCTTGTAATTTCTCTAGTTTTGGTCTCAATTCATTTTTTCTTGCATCAGAAGTTTTTGCAGCATTAAATTCAGCATCCATCTCTGCATAGGTAACCTCATTAGGGAATAGCCTTTTTCTTTCTCTTTCTCTTAGCTCATTATAAGCTGCTACAAGCTCATTTTGCACAGCTATATAGGTTTCATAATTTGTCTCCCTATCATTTTGCAAAGAAATTACAGCTTTAGTTGGGTTATCAGAAGAAGAAATATCCTTTTTCCCTTGACAATAACTACATCCATCACTACCTTGACCTCCTCCATTATCCAAAAAATCTTTTGCTGTTTGTCTCAAATCTTTGATATCTAACAGCTTATCCTCTACCAATAACTGATTTTGTTTATTTACTAATACAACAAATAAGTTTCGCTCATTTATAGGAGGTTCTTGTTGTTCTTGAGGTGGAATTTTAGGAGGTAGTTTCGCAGCGATACCAGCATTGGAGGTTATATCTGTGGTTACTAAGAAGAATATCAACAATAAAAATGCGATATCTGCCATTGAACCAGCATTTACTTCGGGTATTGATCGTCTTGCCATTTGTTTTTTTTAAGTTCTTTTAACAACAGAAAAAATTACAGCAATTAAGGAACCTATTAAAAGTAAGTAAGTAGCTGTAATTCCAGCACTTATCCATTGATAAACTTTATCTGTACCAAACAATACAAAAGACAAAGGATAAGATATAAGAAGTACTCCCAAAAACACCCCTGAATAGATCAATGTTTTTTTGATTGATTTAGGAGAAGTGAGTATATTAATTGTTGCTGAAACAAGTACTGCTATTATTGAAATAGCAAGTAACACATAATCAGTAATGAACATTCCATTCATTGGAATATTTGTTTTATCATTCTTAACATCTTCAGAGCTTAACATTAACCAAAAACAAAATATAAGCCCCAAAATGCCTAAAATAAAAACAATTATTTTAGCTATTTTGTACATAGATTAAATTTTAAAAGGGATTAGAATTTATTTTTTGTAGGTAACTAATAGGTCTACAAGAGAGATAGAAGCATCTTCCATATCATTTACTAGGCTATCTACCTTGGCTACTATATAGTTATAAAACACCTGCAAAATCATAGCTACAATAAGCCCAAATACTGTAGTAAGCAATGCTACTTGAATATCCCCTGCAATTAATGATGCATCAAGCCCTCCTGCTAAACTAATTTTTTCAAAAGCTTGAATCATCCCTATTACAGTTCCCATAAATCCTAACATAGGTGCAATTGAAATAAATAAAGAAATCCAAGATATATTCTTTTCTAATTGTCCCATCTGAACACCTCCATAGGAAACTACAGATTTCTCAACTATATCAATACCTTCATTAGCACGATCAAGCCCTTGATAAAAAATAGAAGCAACAGGACCAGCTGTGTTTCTACAAACTTCTTTAGCAGCTTCTACCCCTCCATTCTTTAAAGCATCTTCTACATTTTCTAATAATTTTTTTGTATTTGTAGTAGCCATTGTTAGATAAATAACTCGCTCAATAGCCACGGCTAATCCAATAATTAAGCACAATAAGATAGGTGCCATATACGCAGGACCTCCCTTAATAAAATACTCTTTAAAACCTTGATGAGGAACATCATTTTCTGCAGCAAAAGTAGTAGTAATGTTTATAAAAAACAGTGCTGCTAACACAAACTTTAAATATACTTTCTTCATTTTTATTTTTTTAAATATTATGATTATGCATTAAATAAAGCAGAGAGGAAGGGATTCGAACCCTCGATACGCTTTTGACGTATACACACTTTCCAGGCGTGCTCCTTCAACCACTCGGACACCTCTCTAAAAGTATTGTTTTACAAGTCGCTAAATTACAACAAAAAATTCAATTGACACATTTTTTAGTAAAATTTTATGATATCTCTCCTTGAATAGCTTTTTCATAACTGATTTTCAATTCTTTACTATTTTTCCCTTTGCCTAATAAATACATCAGCTTAGTAATTGCAGCTTCACTTGTAATATCTTTTCCATTGATTACTCCTATATTCTCAAAATGAGAACCTGCTTCATACTTATTAGGAAGCACAAATCCTCTCATACATTGAGTAATATTTACAATTGCAACGCCTCTATTAATAGCCTTTTCTATAGTATTCAGGAACCAACTTGACGTAGGGGCATTCCCTGAACCAAAAGTCTCCATTATCACTCCTTCAAGAGCTGGAATATTCAAAATACCTTCTAAAAAAGACTCTGTAATATTAGGAAAAATCTTTAGGAATGCTACATTAGGATTAAATTCTGTGAAAATCTTTAATTGCTCCTCTTCTTGAGTTTGCTTCAGATATTCTTTATACACCTTTAGATGAACTCCACTTTCAGCAAGAACAGGATAATTAGGTGAGTCAAAGGCTTGGAAATTTTCAGCATCTATTTTCATAGTCCTATTGCCCCTGTAGAGCTTATACTCAAAATACAAACAAACTTCCTGAATTACAGATTTACCATTCTCTTTTAGACTTGCTAATCGAATGGAGGTAATCAAGTTCTCTCTAGCATCTGTCCTTAAGTCTCCTATTGGTAACTGAGAACCTGTAAAAATAACAGGTTTTGCCAAATTTTCTAACATAAAACTTAATGCAGAAGCAGAATAACTCATTGTATCACTTCCGTGTAAGACAACAAATCCGTCAAATTTGTGATAGTTTTTTTCTATACTATAAGCAATTCGCTTCCAATATTCAATATTCATATCAGATGAATCAATTGGAGGCTCAAAAGAAATATGTTCTATATCACTATCCAATTGTGATAACTCAGGAAGTCTCTCCTTTATTTTTTCAAATCGAAAGGGACGTAAGACTCCTGTTTCATAATCCTTTACCATACCTATGGTACCTCCTGTATAGATGAGGAGAATTTTTGTTTTGTTAGTCATAGCTTTAGCTTATTAATAACAGGATTAGCATACATTTCTAAGAATTTTGTTCTAGAAATATCTTCCTCCACATTACTCCTATTTTCCAATCGTCTTTCAAATTGTCTTACTTCTTTATCTGTATATTGTTCTTTGAACTGTTGTTGATTAGTAAGAATATCATAGGCAATATAGTTTGTTGGAAATAATCTATATTGAGAATGAATTTTAGTATCCAAAAGCTCTACGACGGCTTGAATCTGTTTGTTTATATGTTCTTCTTCTTTTTCTATAATATCCAATTCCTCATACAAAGGAGTTCCTACAGAGATATGGACACAGCCCTTCTGCCCTACAAATCCTTGTACGATATTATTGAAATCTTCATTTTCACTCTTTACATACTCTTTACCGTGATGCTGAGCCAACAACGCTGGCATCTTGAGTACATCTGTAGGATCCAGCTCATAGGAGATAGCCATAGGAACGATATGGAGTTGCTTGAAATAATTCATCAGAGAGACATTCTTAGGACAATTCATAGAAAGCATTTTTATAACTCCCTGTTGCGTCCTATCATTACCATCCTTAGTTCTCCCTTCACGTTGGGCAATCCATACAGAACGATTTTTTTCTAAAAGGCAACGAGCTATAAATTGAGAAACGATTTGTGATTTCTGTAAAGTTTCTCTAGCAGGAAGCCCCCTATGTATAATGAAATTTCTATTAATTCTAGCAAAAGCGGATAAAAATGGGGTTTTTACCAAATTACTCCCTATTGCGGAAGCTGTCATCTTGAATCCTTTTTCGTATAATAATACATTAAGAAAAGAGGTATCCAAGATAATATCACGATGATTGGATATAAATAAATAGGCATTAGAAGTATTCAACCTATCAAAACCTTGATCAGAGAATTCTGTTACGCTCTTACTAATGGCTCTCTTGATAATGGGATACATTATTCTTGACTGAAAATCTCGAATTTTCCTACAAGAAAGTAACAATTGCATCTGTTCCTGATTGTCTAGTTCAGGGAAGCCAAACTGCAATAGCTGAAGAATAGTGGGATTATCTTTTATATAATTCAATATCTCCGAAATCTCACTATCGTGAAAAGGACGTATCTGAGAAAAATCTGTCAAAATGTTCTATGTTGAATAACTTTGCAAAGTTACATAAAATTTCCTAATTTAGAAAGATTAAATGCTGAAAATTTCCTTTGCATTTTTTGTAGTTTGCTTAATAATTTCATTTTCAGAGAGGTTATATATCTCTGCTAGTTTCTTTACAATATAAGTAAGATAGCTACTTTCATTGCGTTTTCCTCGAAAAGGAACAGGAGCCAAATAAGGAGCATCTGTTTCCAGAACAATATTTTCCAAAGGAATCTCGTTAAGAAAAGTATCTAGTTTTCCATTCTTAAAAGTTACAACTCCTCCTATACCTAATTTTAACCCAAAGGAAATAGCTCTTTCTGCTTGTTCTTTATTCCCTGAAAAACAGTGAAATATACCAAATAATTGCTTATCCTTTTCAGATTCCAATACTTCAAAGACTTCCTCAAAGGCTTCGCGACAATGAATTACAATGGGTAAGAAATGTTCTTTTGCAAGAGCTATCTGTAATCGAAAGGCTGTTTTTTGTTCCTCTAAAAAAGTTTTATCCCAATAGAAATCTATTCCTATCTCTCCTATGGCATAAATATCTTTCCTATGAGTTTTCATCAAAGATATTACGTGGGAAAGTTCCTCTTTCCAATTCTCCTTTACACTACAAGGATGCAAACCATTCATCAAGAACATCTGCTGAGGATATTCTCTTTTTAAACGAAACATTCTTTCTGTATACTGAGCATCGATAGCAGGTAGAAAGAAATATTCTACACCTTGCTGCATAGCTCGTTGTATTACTTCTTTATAATCTGTATCAAAATCTTCTACGTATAAGTGTGTATGTGTGTCAATTAACATTTGTTTTTTCTTTAAATTCGAGTAATTTTTCTAATGTATCCTGATAATATTTATCATCAGGAAAGAGAGAAAGAGCGGTCTCTACCCAAAGAATTGCTTTTTGAATGGTTTCTTTATCACTAATCTTTGCCTGATATATGCTCCAAGCTATATTATTAGCTCTGTTGGCAAAATTTTTTTTGAAAAAATGCCAATTATTAGAAGGATTTTGTGTATATGCCTTATCTAGAGCTACAATAATATGTGTTTCTGTTGAGGTAAGATTGTTATAGTATTTTTCAAAAATATTAATTGCTTCGGATAAATCATATTTATAAAGAAAATCAATATAATTACTCTCTGAAAAAACTCCTTTCTGAACCCCTTGAGCATATACTTGACTAATTTTTTTTATTGGTACAATACCAGATGAAGCTATCTTATGAAGTGTGTTTTCCATATGAGACTTACTAGAGGGAATTTTTCCATACAGCTCTGCTTTTATTTGTTGTTCATTGTAATCTTCAATTGCTTGATAAAACTTTACTTGATAGGCAACAGCATCTAAGTCAGCTCTATTAGGAATAGAACCTGAATAAAAAATAGCTGCAAAAAGCCGTTCATTTTCAGCCTTTGATAATAATCTTGCATAATCAGTATCTAGAATTTTATCTTCTTTATGGCTATCTATGAGTCTTTTCCACTGAAAAAGAAATTGTTTTGGAGTTAATTTCAAATCATACATTGCTATACGATTTCTGTATAAATTACTACTATACCTATGTGTTTCCAGATTCTTTTTTGTAAGATGTGAGCCTTCTTTTTCCTTTACATCTGGTCGTTCTCTTGCAAATAGATAGGCATTTAACTCATAACCATCAGTAGCTTGATAAAGAACTTTCTCCACTTCTTTCAAAGGAGAGGAAGGATTGCCTAATATTTTATCTAATTTCCTAGCCAAAGATAAGCTACAGAAGTATTTTTGGTACTCTTCATCCATTATTCGGCTATCTTCCTCATCTTTTTCTATATTAAACTTATCATAAAAGACTTTTTCTCCATCACTATCCAAAAAAACTAAAACATTATCATTGGGAATTCCTCTTTTCTTAAGCCACTTATTATAGTCATCTGCAGAAGCTAGATAGAATTGATAATAAAGCACTCCGTGAGGGTATTTGGGTTCAGGATTTTTTATAAGAAACCATTTGTACAGCTTTGATGCTAAAGCAACTTTAGGCTGATAAAAAACTGCTAAAAGCTTATTTTGTTCTGAAGCCAATTGTATCGCTTTTTGAATGGATTCAGCTTGAATAGGAAGTTCCTCATCAACCTTTTTTTCTAAAGTTTTGGTTTCTCTTTCAAAGGGAACAGTTATACCAGGAACCTCAACAAGGTGTTCCCATCCAGATACTTTCTTGCTTGATACAGGCTTCTGGTAGCTGTTAGGAATTACCCTATCATAGCGATTAATATCATTATCTTTTATAATAAGATACTGATCCTCTTCATTATAGAAAGCTTTTGTATAAATAGCCCCTCCAATATAGAAAACATCTATAGCATTCGTTTCTTCTCCTATAACAAATTTTTCAATAGTTACCTGCCTATTCTGTTGAGCTGAAGAATAGTATTTTCGCTTAGCATCTACTAAGTAAAGATTTTTTGTACGAGGAATTTCTATTGATATTTCTCGTCCTGGAGAATATTTTTTAGCAACCCAAAGGTATTCTATTTCACCTTTATCATTTTCATAACCGACATACAAATAGAAAGGGTTTGTTGGATCAAAATCATCTTCTTTTTTCTTGAATGTAAGTTGCAAAAGCGAGGATTTTCCTTGTTTTTTTTCTATTTCAAATGAAAATTTGGGTATAAGTGTTATTTCATTTCCTTCTACAGTATAATATCCTGATGAATTTATAAAATCATAGGTGTAATCACTATTAAGCTTAATGGCTGTATCATAGTTATTTTCATTTGTATTATAGAATCCTTCTACATTATTTTTCTGTGAGAATATAGCAGAAGAGTATAAGAAAAAAAACAGTATCTTTCTCATTATGATTTATTTGCAATAGAGAAAATAGACTTCTCTGTAATTAAAAAACTTTTGATATAATCTGAATAATATTCTCTGATTTTCCCATAGAATAATAATGCAAAGAAGGAACTCCTGCTTGTTTTAGCTCAATACTTTGCTGAATAGCCCACTCCACTCCTACTTGTTTTACCTCTGCATTATTTTTACATTTTTCTATTTCCTTAACAAGCTCTTCTGGAAAGTCTAAGAAAAAAGCTTGTGGAATAATATTAAGATGTTTTTTTACACTAATAGGTTTAATTCCTGGAATAATAGGAACATTTATGCCCATTTGTTTAGCCTTTTCTACAAATTCAAAGTATTTTTTATTGTCAAAAAACATCTGAGTAACAATATAATCTGCTCCATTATCTACTTTCTCCTTAAGCTTTTCTAAATCAAACACTTTTGATGGAGATTCAATATGTTTTTCAGGATATCCTGCCACTCCTATACAAAAGTCCATTTTTGTATTTGCCTCAACGTCATCGTGGAGGTAAATTCCTTTTCTTAAATTGTCTATTTGTTTTACTAAATCAAGAGCATAGGCATTTCCATTCTTTGTAGGACGAAAATATCTTTCCTCTTTCATTGCATCTCCCCTCAGAGCCATAACATTATCAATCCCTAAGTAGAAACAATCCACAAGTAAGTCTTCAGTTTCCTCCTTGGTAAAACCTCCACATAATACGTGTGGAACAGTATCTACATCATACTTATGCTGTATTGCAGAGCAAATACCAACAGTCCCTGGGCGCATACGAGTGAGCTTTTTTTCTAGTAATCCGTTAGGATGTTCTTTATAATAATATTCCTCTCGTGCAGTAGTCACATCAATAAAAGGAGGTTTGAACTCTAATAGAGGTTCTATATTTTTATACAAATCTTCTATATTATTTCCTTTCTTAGGAGGAACAATTTCAAAGGAGAAAAGAGTTTTACCTTTTGCTTGAGCGATGTGTTCTGTTATTTTCATTTTACAATTTGTTTAAGTAGCAGTGTATTTGTGTGCAAAAGTACATATTTTTTAGTATTTATCAACTATAAAAATAAAAAAATATAATTTTTTCTTCTTAGAAAAGAAATTCTGTTCGTAAATTATTTGTGTTGAAACCAATTAAATTTTGGCAATAATTTAAGAATAAAGAGAAAATACTATCCAGAGCCACTTATCTATAATTATTTTTGTATCTTTGCACCAATTAAAATTATCTTCAATATAAAATTCAATCTGCTGTATGAAAGAAGAAATTCAAATGGAGGTTGTGCAAATTGCTCAGAAAATATTAACCAATCCTGCTTTCTTAGATGATTCAGGTCTTTTAGTTAAAGAATTGCATAGGCTCTATGAGCGTGCTTTAATCTTTCACTTTTTAGAAAAAAATCTTCCTGAAACCCTTAAGCCTAACCGAGAAAATTCTCTTCCTCAGGAGAAAATTTCTGAAAAACCAAGAGAGGAGAAGCCTTCTTCTAATGATTGGGAACAAATTCGTGCTCAAGCACCTGAAAAAGAAATCGTTTTTGAACAAAAAGCACCCTACAAAGAATCTCATCAGAAGACTCTGAATGACAGTATCTCTGTCAAGCAACTCCAGATAGGGCTGAATGATCGTATTGCGTTTATTTCTCATCTTTTTAACGGAAATACTGATGCCTATAATAGAGCTATTGAAATGCTTAATAATCTTCATTCTCCTGATGAATGTTGGGATTTTATCCTTAATAAAGTAAAACCTTCTTTTAATAACTGGCAAGGTAAGGAAGAATATGAAGATCGATTTTTCTTAATTATTTCTAAACGATTTGGATAATGGGAAAGCTATATATTGTTCCAACTCCCATAGGTAATTTGGAAGATATCACACTAAGAGCTCTGCGTATTCTCCAAGAGGTAGATATCATCTTAGCTGAAGATACCCGTACGAGTAAGAAATTATTACAACATTATGTAATAAATACTCCTATGCTATCATATCACAAATTCAATGAGCATCAGAATCTGCAGAATTTTATTAAGCAATTAAAGGAAGGCAAACAAATAGCCTTAATAAGTGATGCTGGAACTCCAGCTATTGCTGACCCTGGTTTTTTATTAGTTCGTGAATGTATTCTAGAAAATATTCCTGTGGAATCACTCCCTGGGGCAACGGCTTTTGTCCCAGCTCTCATAAATAGTGGTTTTCCTAATGACCGATTTGTATTTGAAGGCTTTCTACCAGACAAAAAGGGAAGAAATACGAGACTACAAAACCTCAAGGAAGAAACTAAAACAATGATTTTTTATGTTTCTCCTCACAAATTAACAAAAACTCTGAATGAATTTATAGCTTTATTTGGTGGCTCCCGAAAGGCTAGCATCAGTCGTGAACTTACTAAAATATATGAAGAAACCGTAAGAGGAGAATTGTCTGAAGTGCTAGATTATTTCACAAAAAATCCTCCCAAAGGAGAGTTTGTCCTTATTCTTTCTGGAAAAGAATAGTTGATTTTCTCTTATATTATTTACTAAAAATAGAAACCTTCCATATTAATTTGTTAATATGAAAGAAAACCTGTACTTGTTATCAAAAAAAATAGTATTTTTGCCGTTGAATAAAAATGTAAAAAATTTAATTGGAATGACACGAAGATTTTTAATTATAAGTTTTAACTTATTTTTACCTTTACTTATTTCTGCTCAGAATGAACCTAAGGAAACTCCTCAAGAGGAAAAACAATATCCTACAACCATTGAAGGGCAATTTGACCAACTAATTGAGAAATCAGGAAATTGGGAAAAATACAAAATTGTAAAGAAAGAAAGCCTCTATGCTATCAAAAAAAATATGCTTGATAGTATATACCAACAAAGAAATTTATTACAAGAAAAGTTAGATACAATCTATAAGCAATCTAACCATATTGGAGAATTAAAATCTAAAATTGAATCTCTTGAAGAAAATCTTGAAAAAGAAGTTACTCAAAAAAATAGTATAAATTTCTTTGGAATTCCTTTAGAAAAAGATATTTATTCTTCTATTGTATGGGGCATTATTCTTGTTCTAGGAGTTCTTTTAATAGTTTTTATTTCTAAATTTGCAAAATCCAACAGTACTACCAGAAGTACCTTAAAGGACTTTGAAGATCTTCAGAATGAATATGAAGAATACCGAACAAAATCCATAGAAAGAGAACAAAAGGTACGTAGGCAATTACAGGATGAAATTAACAAACATCGTTCATAATGCGGATTGATATTATAGCTGTTGTCCCTGAATTACTCCGAAGTCCTTTTGAGCATTCCATTTTCAAGCGTGCTGTAGAAAAGGGTCTTGCCTCTGTTCATTTTCACGATTTACGAGAATATGGATTAGGAAACTATAAGCAAATTGATGATTATGCTTTTGGAGGAGGAGCAGGAATGGTATTAATGATAGAGCCCATAGATGCTTGTATTTCTTCTCTTAAGGCGGAGCGTACTTATAGTGAAGTTATCTACCTTACTCCTGATGGAGAAACTCTGAATCAGCCTATGGCTAATTATTTGTCTTTACAAGAGAACATCATTATTCTTTGTGGGCATTATAAAGGAGTAGATGAGCGTGTCCGAGAACATTTCATAACCAAGGAAATATCCATTGGTGATTATGTTCTCTCTGGAGGAGAATTGGCTGCAGCTGTTCTGAGTGATGCCATCGTTCGGCTCATTCCTGGAGTTCTTTCTGATGAAACTTCAGCTCTTACAGATTCCTTTCAGGATAACTTGTTAGCCCCTCCTATCTATACGCGTCCTGCTGAGTACAAAGGATGGCAAGTACCTGAAATCCTGCTCAGTGGAAACACTCCTCTTATTGAAAATTGGCGGGAGGAACAAGCCTATATACGTACAGAAAAAATGCGTCCAGATTTGTTAAAAAACTAAAAATTATAAATAATTAATGAAAATAAAAGAATCCAGATTCTATAGAGAAATAAGAGTTTTAGAACTTAATGGTGATGATCAAGTCCAGTTAATGGATAAGAATCGTTACCTAACCTCTAAAGCTCCTTTCCGTTATCTTCTGTCTGATATATTGTGTGATGTTTATCTAGCAAATGAAGATCTTATTATTCATCGAGATAAGTTACAACATTTTATAAAATGTACCGATTTTCATACCTTAGACTATTCTTCTAAGAATAATAAACTTTATGAAGATGAAGAATGTTACTTTCATCCCAAATTAGACGTTTTTATCCTCATTTCTCATAATCTTTCTAATGATTATGACTCAGAAATGTTTGAAGAAGGACTTTATAAGGTAAATTATGTATTTTATAATAATACAGACCCTAATATTCGGGAGAATTTAAAGATGTTCTTTGCTGAATATCTAGAAAAATATCTTCCCAAGAAAGCCAAAGTATCTATTTTACTAAGAACACAACAAGGATTTGATGTAAAAACACATACCATAAAACCTTTTCGTATTGATTTTGATAAAATGTATAATGATGATTTCATCGAAGTACATAATCGTGTAAAACAAAGCATCACGGATGAGAACAAAGGAATTGTACTCTTCCACGGAATTGCAGGATCTGGTAAAACTAATTATATAAAATGGCTCACTAGTCAGATTCCTAATAAGAAATTCATTTTTGTTCCTACATCTATGATAGCTTCTTTGACAGATCCATCTTTTATAGGTGTGTTAATTGATCACAAAAATTCTGTATTAGTACTAGAGGATTGCGAAAACTATATTGCTGAGCGTACTGCATACAATAGTAATACTGATGTAGTATCATCTATTCTGAATATTGCTGATGGTATGCTTTCTGATATTCTAGAATGTCAGCTCATATGCACTTTTAACTCTGATATTTCTAAAATAGATTCTGCTCTCCTTAGAAAAGGAAGACTCATTGCTGAATATAAGTTCAAGGAACTTTCTGTAGAAAAGTGTAATAATTATTTACGTTCTATAGGTAAGCAACCCAATATTACACAACCTTGTTCGCTAGCAGAACTTACCAATATGGAAACAAAAAGTTTCAAAGAAGAGGATAATAGCCCTAAAATAGGTTTTAAATAAATCAAAAGTTATGAATTTTTTCAAAAAATTATTTTCTTCTGAGAAGAAGGAAAGCCTTGATAAAGGATTAGAAAAGTCCAAAACTTCTTTTTTTGATAAATTAACCCGTGCTATTGCAGGAAAATCAAAAGTTGATGATGATGTTTTAGATGAATTAGAAGGTATCTTGGTCAGTAGTGATGTAGGAGTTGATACTACCCTGAAAATTATTGACCGTATAGAAAAACGAGTTTCAAGAGATAAATATCTGGGAACTAATGAACTAAATAAAATCCTAAGAGAAGAAATTGCAAATCTTCTTTCTGAAACACATTTGGGTGAGGAAACTGATTTTTCTATTCCTACCAACAAAAAACCTTATGTAATTATGGTTGTTGGAGTAAATGGTGCTGGAAAGACCACAACTATAGGAAAACTTGCTTATCAATTAAAGCAAAAAGGATTAAAAGTTATCCTAGGAGCTGCCGATACTTTCCGAGCAGCTGCTATTGATCAATTACAAGTATGGGCAGACCGAGTTCAAGTCCCTATTATCAAGCAACAAACAGGAAGTGATCCAGCTTCTGTAGCCTATGACACTCTATCTTCTGCCATCTCTCAAGGAGCTGATGTAGTTATCATTGACACAGCAGGAAGATTGCATAACAAAATAAACCTAATGAATGAGCTTACGAAGGTAAAACGTGTTATGCAAAAGCTCCTTTCAGATGCTCCTCACGAAGTTCTCTTAGTCCTTGATGGGTCTACTGGGCAAAATGCATTCGAACAAGCTAAGCAATTTACAAAAGCAACTGAAGTTACAGCACTTGCAATCACTAAGTTAGATGGAACAGCTAAGGGAGGCGTTGTTATTGGTATCTCTGATCAATTCCAAATTCCAGTGAAGTATATTGGTGTTGGAGAAGGTATTAATGATTTACAAGTATTTAACAAATATGAGTTTGTAGATTCTTTCTTTAAATAAGGTAAGATTAATAATGAAAAAATGCTCTCGCTTTTTTATTTTATTTTTCACTTGTATAACACTATTTAGTGCTATTCGAGGAGGGCTTTTTTTCTCTTATTACTTAATCAATCCTAATCACTTTATTTCAATTTTTTGTGAAAATAAATACAATGTAAAAGAACATTGTGATGGAAAATGTTTCTTAGCGAAGGTTTCTTCCGAGAATACTTCTGAGCAAAATGATTTCAAATTTGACTTTACCAAACTACAAACAGAGTTTTTTATTATAGAATTTCCTACATTCAAGCCTTTTATTAGTGGTATTTCTGATATTACACCTAATTTTTATTATAAATATCCAATTTGGGAGTCTATTCCTGTAAAAATTCAACAGCCTCCTATCATATAATTTTACAAATTTTCAAAAGTATTTCAATTTCTAATTTTTTAGCTTATTCATCAAGCTAGAAATATGCATTTTTATAATATTTAATTATTAATATAAATAAAATGAAATTTGTAAAATTTATTCCTTTTTTTATAGTTCTTCTGTTTTTTTCTTGTACTGTAGAAAAAACGCCTTTTGGTAATCGCCTTAATTTTAGAGCTCGTGGTATCCAAGAAGAAGCTACACACATCAACAATAATAACCACCTTATCTCTATAGAAGCCTCTGATGGAGAGTTCTTACGTGGTTACAATGAGCTTTCTGTAAAAATAGTTACTGCTAACACTTTTGAACGGTTAAACGTCCAGAGAGTAGAGCTTTTAGTTACTCGTACTGATGAGAATGGTAGGCTCACTTCTGCTCCTCATAGTCGGGTACTCAGTAATGAAGATGATAATCTTATTTTCAAGGGTTTTGCTGTCTTTGACACTCCAAAAAACTATTCCGTACTGAATGGTACTCATTCTGGAATCAAGACAAATTGGCATATTTATTTGAATTATGTCATTGATAACATAACCTATAAAGCAGAGAAAGAGATAGAAGTTTTGGATACTCGTAATCCTAACCTGAATATGACACAGTTTGTAGGAAATGATGGAAAGCAATATTATATTGCTCTTATAGCACCTGAGCTTCCTAAAGTTGCCATCAATAACTTGATTGCAGGAATATGGGTACAAGAGGAAACTTCCTCTCTTCCTGAGCTTATTAACGGAAAACCTAATCCTAATAAATTTATTTATTCCGTAGCTAATAATTATATCCTAGAACTTGATCCTCGTATGCCTGGTGAAGATATGGGAAATCATTCTTCGCCTAATAATGAACACCTTACACAGAAAGAAGATGGGTTCTATCATGGAAGAGTTAATTATACGATGACTGGGTATTGGACACTGAATTTTATCCTTAAGAACCATCTGAGGAATGTAATAAAAGGAACTGAAGTTTCTAGAAGAGTCCAAATGGGAGTGTTTGGAGAACAAAGCGAACTTCATATTGATATCTTGTTTTAATTCTTAGAGATATGAAAAAAATCACGATATATATTTTTCTATTATCAAGTATATTTTCCTTTGGTCAAACAAGAAAGAAAGATACTATTGTAAGCCTTAAAGAGGTTGTCATCGAAGAGAAATTACGTAAGGAACGTATTCAGTCGGAAGTAAAACTTGCTTGCTCTGTAGATGAATATCTGGCAACTTCTAATAATATCAGCTTTATCAAAAGAGGAGCCTATGCTTGGGAGCCTATGCTTAATAATATGAATACGGAACGCTCTACTATTACTATTGAAGGAATGCACGTATTTGGAGCTTGTACTGACAAAATGGACCCTGTAACTTCTTATGTAGAAACTAATAATCTCTCCAAAATTGATATTCATTCAGGACAAGAAGGAGGTATGCATGGAGCTACAATTGCAGGAGGTATCGACTTGAGACGCAAGCAAATTGCTTTTTCTGAAGAACCTAAGCTTGGCGGAAATACCCAATTAGGCTTTCAAGAGAATAATAATCATCGGTTTGCCTTAGCGGATATTCATTATTCATCTTCTAAATTTGTAGCTGATGGAACTGCCGCCTATCGTAAAGCCGAAAACTATAAAGATGGAAGAGGAAATAGAGTGAAACATTCTCATTTCGAAAAATATAATACTTCCTTAGGATTAGCTTATAAAACAGGAGACCTCTCAGCTGTAAAAGCAGATGCCATTTTTGATGTAGCTAAAGATGTAGGATATCCCGCTTTACCTATGGATACATGGCTTGCCCGTGCATTAATTTCTTCTGTTTCTTTCAAGCAACTTTTTGAAGAAAAATCATTAAAAGTATGGGATTCAAAATTCTACTTCAATGCAATAGAACATTATATGGATGATACTACTCGTCCTGAGAATCTTGTGCATATGGATATGCCCGGCTGGAGTACCACTTATGGACTTACTTCTAAACTTCTTTTCAAAACAGATAGCCATACTACTGATATTCAGCTTAATGGATACTCAAATTATTCCTTAGCAGAAATGACAATGTATCCAAGAGACAGAAGTAAGGTAAAAGGATTTGCTTTCACTTGGCCTGGGGTAACTACCAACTATGGAGGAATTTCTGTATCTAACCAATGGGATATGAGTGAAAGAGAACAACTTATCTTTGGAGGAACTATTGGAGTTCATCATAATCACATAGAATATTTAGATTTTATTCGTGTATTTAACCAAAATACAGCTGATTCTCCTGAACAACGAGTACGATTTCTCCCCAGCTTACATTCTTCCTATCAAATAAAGCTAACTCCCATTACATTTTCCTTAGGAATGGGCTATGGGCATAGAGCTCCCTCTGTTTCTGAGGCTTACGGATATTATATATATAATAGCTTCGATAGATATGATTACATAGGAACGCCTAATCTGAAAAACGAAATTTCTTATGAAATTAATGGAGGAATTTCTTTTGAGAAAGAAGCTTTCATAATGGAACTTAAATGTAATTATTTTTATATTGAAAATTATATTCTAGGGAAAATTCTCAATGTTGCTTTCCCTATGAATGCCGCTTCAGTAGGAGTGAAAAAATATGAAGCCCTAGAATATGCTAAAATATTCAACAGCTCACTAAACTTCCGTTATTCCTTCCTTGAGGATTTTCAATGGAAAGGTAGCCTTAATTATGCCAAAGGAATTGATTTCAATAATGAAAATCTGCCTTTTATACGTCCTTTAAGTTATCAGTCCAGTATCAATTATAGAAAGAATCAGTTTGGATGTACTTTTGCCGTCAATGGTGATTTTACACAAACCGCTTATAGCCCTCAATATGGAGAGGATAAGACACCAGCTTATATCGTATATAATTTATCAGCTAATTATCACTTTCCTATCGGGAAAATCCACTTACAAGCGGAAGCTGGGGTTGAAAATATAATGGATACTTACTATAGCACCTATGCTGATTGGGGAAATATTCCCAGAATGGGTAGAAATATATTTACTAGCATAGGAATTTCCTTTTAGATATTTATATAATAAAAGAAGGCTACTCTTTCAAGTAGCCTTCTTTATTACAATTATTTTTTTAAGACTTTTCTATCTTATCTACAATAAGAGTTACTGCTCCATCTCCTGTTACATTACAAGCTGTCCCAAAACTATCCATAGCTACATAAAGTGCTATCATCAATGTTTGTTGCGCTTCAGAGAAACCTAACATAGAATTAAGAAGCCCCAATGATGCCATTATGGCTCCTCCTGGTACTCCTGGAGCTGCAATCATAATAACTCCTAACATCATAATAAAACCTGCAAATAGTTCTATATCAAAAGGCATTCCTTCTATAAGCATCAAAGCCATTGCACAAGCTGTAATTTTCATAGTGCTTCCTGAAAGATGTATCGTAGCACAAAGAGGAACTACAAAACCAGCTATTCGTTCTGAAACACCCATTTTTACCACTTGCCTCATTGTTATAGGAATAGTTGCTGCTGACGACTGAGTTCCTAGTGCTGTGGCATAAGCTGGAAGCATCCTCCATAAGGCTTTAAAAGGATTCCGGCGCGCTATACCTCCCGCAATTAAGAACTGTACTATCAGAAGAACGAAATGCATTATAAAGAGTACCCCTATAAGCTTGAAGAATACAGTTATTATTGAAACTACTTTTCCATCAAAGGTAATCTCAGCAAAAAAAGCCATAATATAATAAGGTAATATGGGAATAATAGCCCTACTGATAAGCCAATTAATGATATCTCCAAACTCTTTTATCATCTCTGATAGTATTGATTTTTCTCTTAAAGAAAGACCTATTCCTAATATAAATGAAAGTATCAGAGCACTCATCACTCCCAATATAGGAGGCAATTCTATAGAAAAATAAGGAGCTAGAGGAACTCTTTCCCCAATTTCACTAATATGCTGTCCCTTAAGTAGATAAGGAAAAATAGATTCCGCTGTGAAGTAAGTAGAAAATCCTGAAAAAAGAGTAAAAGAATAAGCTATTCCTATAGTAATAAGTAATAGTTTCCCTGCACTTTTCCCTAGATCACTTATTGAAGGCATTACAAGCCCCATTATAATAAGTGGAATAGAAAAATTAAGAAAACTCCCAAATAGATTCCTGAATGTAAGAAGTATTCTATAGAACCACTCTGGAGCTATTTTCCCAAGCAAAATTCCTATCAGAACACCACAGAACACTCTAAATAGTAGATTATTATATATTTTTCTCATTACTATATTTATTTTATAACATTAAAATGCCTTAATACGATACATCATTCCTATACTAATTCTATTGGTAACAGTGATATTGCTATCAATATTATATTTATAATCATATTTTCTTCCTATATAAGCCAAGAAAAAACGTAAATCTTGGTCTTTAAAAGGTAAATACTCCACTCCAGCATAATAACCAAAGGATTTTCTCTCATTATCATAAGTTGCTGTAGGGAGCTTAGTCTCTTTTGCATTGGCAGTCTCATACATCCCTTGTACAAATAGATTTATTTGCTCTGCTGGCTGATATTCTCCTTTAAGAACAAATGTATTATAGGAGGTATCTTCCAAGTATTTAGGTGTAGTTCCCAAGGTATATACAGAAGCATATCGCAATCTGTCAAGGCTTTCATCTGCTCTCATATAATCAAAAAAAGCTTGAAACTTAGGCAAATTCAGGCGAGTCCCCAAGGTTAGCATTGTATTGAGTTTGTTCTCTGCTTCTTGTTGCATTCCCCAAGCCCAACGTGTTTGTAATACATTATCAAAAAAGCTACCATTCCAATTGAATATATATGCCAAAGGACTTTTGCTCTCCTTAATTCCAAGAGTATTATCTCCATAGAGCTCTTGGAAGGTATTATTACGAACATCTGTTATTTGGATATTAAACTCGTGATTTTCATTAGGATGATAAGTAAGCATTCCTCCAAGCATAAAATTATCCATATTATCTATAAAATCTGAATATTCATAGATATTCATAGGGTTAATATCAAATTCAAATCCTCCCCAAGCCTGACACATTTTCCCTGCTGTGACGGAAAACTTATCATTCAGGTGGAAACGAGCATAAAGCATATCGGTAGCTCTGGCTAGATTATCCAATCCTGCTGCAGAAGTAGGTCTGTTCAATCTATGTCGAAAGCGATAGAAAATACGTTCTGTGAGATTTCCTTTTATTTACAAACGCAACTGACGCGCACGGAATTCTACTTTGTTGGTGTTGGAACCTATTGAAGTATATTTTTGCATATTAATTCCATCAAAGCTAGATTGGAAGTTAAAGAATACATTAAACTTTTGTAAGGGCTCCTCTTTTTGTATATTTTCAGTAACTTGGGTATTCTTTATTTGTTGCAATTCTGCTTTTAATTGGTCAATTTGCCCTTGTAAATCCTCTTGAGCGAAAGCTCCTATAGAGAATAGAAATATTGCTGATGTAAATATCTTTTTCATCTTTCTGATTTTTTATAAAATAATAAATACCAATAATAATTATTAGTCATTATTGGCATCTGCAATTAATATTCGTTAAAAAATTGCTGTATTTGCTTCCAATCTTTTGTTTTTGTAAGTGATAACATAAGTAACACTCGTGCTTTTTGAGGATTGAGTGCCTGAGAAGCTACAAATTGATATTTAGCATCATCTACTTCGGCATCAAGAGTAGTAGCTCCTGTAGGAACACGTGAAGAACGAACTATCTGGATTCCTTTTTGCTGTGCTTTCACGGCTAGGTCAAATATTGTATGATAAAAATTACCATTTCCTACCCCTGCATGTACAATACCATCAAATTTTGCATCAATAAAAGCTTTCATTGGAAGTTCTGATACATTGGAATAGCTATAAACTATTCCTACTTTGGGTAAAGACTTAAGGTTATCCACGTTGAAAACGGATTGTGTTGTGTGTTTGTTGGTAGGAGTACGAGAGAAGAAAACCTTACCATTATGAATATAAGCCAAAGGTCCATAAACAGCTCCTTTAAAAGTATCTACAGAAGTAGTATTTGTTTTTATAACATCCTTAGCATCAAGGACAATATCATTCATACACACTAAAACACCCTTTCCTGTGGCTTCTTTATCAGCAGCTACAGCTACTGCATTGTATAAGTTCAAAGGACCATCTGCACTCATTCCTGTAGCGGGACGCATAGCTCCAACAAGCACCACTGGTTTTGAGCTATGAACTGTAAGATTAAGGAAGTAAGCTGTTTCTTCCATCGTATCTGTACCGTGAGTAATTACAACTCCATCATATCCTTCCTTATTAAGTAGTTCATTAATTCGTTTTGCTAGTTTCAGCCATACATCATCATTCATATCCTGAGAACCTATCTTTACTAATTGTTCTCCTGATACATCTGCTAGATTCTTAACCTCTGGAACAGCTTCCAATAACTGATATATTCCTAATTCTCCTGCTTTATAGTTGGTCTCAGTAGCAGACTTACTAACCCCTGCAATAGTACCACCTGTTGCAATAATACGTACTTTAGGTTTTTGAGCGAAAGCTACCACAGACATCATTGTTAATAATGTAAGTGTAATTTTTCTAAATGTCTTTTGCATTTCTTGTTATTTTTTTATTTATTAACGACAAAGATACTTATTTTTTCCGGAAAATTCAAATAAAAATCCTTTTTTTAAAGTATAAAAACTTTTTTATTGAATCCGATTAGTTACCTAATTGAGATTCTTTATGTTTCTTTCTCAGCTCTATAACTGTAATTTCAGGAGGCATCCCTACACGTCCTGGAAAAGCCAAGTATCCAAAACCTCGATTGACATTAATATATCTATTTTTTTCTTGATAAATACCTCCCCAATATTTATAACGCCATCCTGCAGGACTCCACTTAATTATCCCAGGGATTTCTATTCCAAATTGCATTCCGTGAGTATGACCACTTAAAGTTAAATGGATAAATGTAGGATCCTCAATTACTTGATATTGCCAATGAGTAGGATCGTGAGAAAGCAATATCTTAAAATCAGATTTAGGTACTCCTTCCAAAGCTTGCTTAAGATCACCTCTTTGTATAAATCCTTTACCCCAATTCTCTACTCCTAGAACAGCTATTCTTTGTCCCTCCCGTGACACATATGCTGATTCATTATTTAACAACTGAAACCCTACTTCGTGGTGTATTTTCTTGAGTTCCTGTAAGTTTTTTTCCTTTTCTTGTTGGGTGTTCCATTTCACATAATCACCATAATCGTGATTCCCGAGCACTGAATAAATACCATCTTTAGCTTGAAGTTGCTTAAAATGCGATATCCAAGGAAGCATTTCTTCTGCTTTATTATTTACTAAATCACCTGTAAAGAAAATAATATCAGGCTTTTGTGCATTTATCATATCTATCCCATACTGTACTTTTTCAGGATTATCAAAGCTCCCTGAGTGAATATCCGAAATATGTATCAGGCGATAACCCTCAAATGCCTCAGGAAGATCATCAAAATAAAGTGTATGCTTTACTACTCTAAAATCATATTTTCCCTTAAGCATTCCATATAACATTCCAGCAAAAGGAATCGCTGCAATTCCCAAGCCTATAAGGCTCACAAACCTACGCCGAGATGGAATTTTTTTCTCTTTCTTAGTGCGGAAAGGAACTAATAATAACCTAATAAATGTTTCTCCCAGAAAAAAGATAGATATAAGTGTCATAAAAACAAGCCAAGATAGGAATAATCCAAAAGAATATTGCCTATGAGCACTCCATACACCTGCAAATGACTCATTCCAATAATAAAGAAAATAAAAAAAGAAAAAAATTGCAAGAAGATAGTACATATAAGTAAAAATCTTATATTTACCAGCTTTTTTTACTAAAAAAGCACTTAAAAATACCATCAAAACATAAAAGATACACAGATAATTAATAAAATGATGCATTTTTCTACTAATAAATAAAGGCACAAATGTACAATATTTCTGTACAAATGCACCTAAGAATAATCTTTTTTTAACAATTAGTTTCTATCAGACTCCACACTTTACATAAGCTATTGAAAATAAGGATAGTGAAGAGACTATGCTCAAATATTTTTTGAAAACTATAAAAGCTCTATAATAGAAATCCTGTTGTGTATTTTATACATAAAGAGAAAAGTCATTCACTTAATTAAAAAATTATATATCTTATTGAATTTCATATAAATAACAACTTGTAGAAAAATCCTAAGAATACAAATCTTGAATTGGAGCAAATGATTAATGAATTATGGGTATTAAAAGAAAAATGGCGCTCTAGAATGGTATCTATTAAACCACAATGGGGCAACTACTTTTATAAGTAATTGCCCCAAAGGGATTGCGAATCCGCAGAATCGACACTGCAAAACTACAACTTTTATTTTAAACTACCAAATTTTTTTCAATTATTTTTCTACATAGATACCCTAATAGAAAGCTATCACCTCCACCATACGGAAGAAAGGTGTATTTTTGTAGTTACTTCCGAGATAATAGCTTTTGCTCATATTCGTTACACTACTTTAATTAATATTATCCCAAGTGGCAAAATACATATTTTAAAAGTAACCCAGAACAACACCCCTACAGAATAATACTGATAAGGTGTTGTTTGAAGTTACAAAAATACAAATTTTGAAAGTAATTCACAACCCTTTGCACCAATTAAAAAGCAAAATAAGGTTGTCTCAAAAGTTACAAAAATAAAAATTACAAAAACAATTTACAATCTATGATATTAAAAATGAATTATTTAAATTATTAGTGTATATTTCCAAATTATTTACATTTTATTAATCATCTATTCCTATGCTTTCAAACATTTCGTCCTCTATCATCTCTTCTATAGCTGAAGATGCTCTCTCTTCTTCTATATTATTAAGCCAACGAGTTTCATCATTAAGTCTATATATAATATGGGTACTTGACAAAGCATCAAAAAATTCCTTACTTACCTGAATTTTAGAATGATGATTATTCAAAGGTAACTCAATTTCCTTTTCTTGATTTTTACCTATAATGAGAAAATCAATAGGAATATTCCCCTGATATTTTTCAAATATCTCTTTAAAAAACAATAGATTTTCTTTATTCACTTGAGGAATATTCATAGCTACTTGTAACTTTCTAATATCATTTTGTAAAGCATCCTCTAAAGGTCCTATGTATGAGAAATTCATCTTAGGAGAGCTTTTTTGACCATCCTTAGTAGCATATCCCGATGAGATATGCGCTTTGATGAAAATAAATTGATTCCCTGATAAAAAATGGCGGAATTTTAGATATTCCTCTCCAAAAATACGAAACTCAGCCATACCACTATAATCTTCTATAGTAAAAATCCCCCAAGATTTACCTGTTTTCGTTGTTTTTTCTTCTATTTTCACTACCATTCCTCCAAAACGGACTTCCTGATTCTCCAATCCTTCTAATCCATTTGAAAATTCCACAATTTCTTTATTACAAAGATAACTCAGCTGATACTTAAATGTATCTAACGGATGACCTGAAATATAAATACCCACAACTTCTTTCTCTCGCCTGAGTTCCTCCATAGGACTCCAAGGCTCTGTACGGGGCATTTTAGGTTCAGGAATCTGTGTTTCGGGGCTATCTCCAAAGAGACTCAGCTGTATAGACTTTGCACTTTCTTGAGCTTTGGCTCCATAACGAAGAATTTTCTCTAGAAAAATCATATTCTCTGAAGGTTCTTGATGGAAAAACTGAGCCCGATGAACTTCTGGAAAAGAATCAAACCCTCCTGCCAAAACCAGACTTTCAAAAGCTTTCTTATTTGCCGACTTGAGGTCTATACGCTTTACCATATCAAAGACAGACTTATAAGCTCCTGTTTTCCGTGTCTCTACAATCGTATCTACAGCAGCTTTACCTAATCCCTTAACGGCTCCCATCCCAAAGCGTATCGCCCCATCTTTATTTACAGTAAATTTATACTCAGATTCATTCACATCAGGGCTAAGTACCTTGATTCCCATTCGATGACATTCCGAAAGATAGAAGCTAATAGCCTTAATATCATTCATATTATTGGAGAGTACTGCTGCCATATGCTCTGCAGGATAGTTAGCCTTGAGATAAGCTGTTTGGTAAGCTATCCATGCATAACAAGTGGAATGCGATTTGTTAAAAGCATAGCTGGCAAAAGCTTCCCAATCTTTCCAAATTTTCTCTAATATATCAGCAGGATGTCCTTTTTTACCTCCGCCTTCTATAAATTTAGGCTTCATTTCGGCAAGAACATCTGCAAGCTTTTTCCCCATTGCTTTTCTCAGCTTATCAGCTTCACCTTTGGTAAATCCGGCTAATTTCTGAGAGAGAAGCATTACCTGCTCTTGATAGACCGTAATCCCATATGTATCCTTAAGATATTCCTCCATATCTGGCAGATCATAGGTGATAGGCTCTATTCCGTGTTTTCGATGAATAAAACTAGGTATATAGTCCATCGGACCTGGACGATAGAGTGCATTCATAGCGATAAGATCCCCGAAAACAGTAGGCTTGAGTTCTCGCATATGTTTTTGCATACCAGGGGATTCATACTGAAAAATACCTATGGTTTCACCTCGTTGGAAGAGTTCGTAGGTAGGGGTATCATCCAAGGGAATTTGCTCGATATCTATTTCTAAACCATATCTTTTTTGGATTAGAGCAACAGCATCCTTAAGGATAGTAAGTGTTTTGAGCCCTAAGAAGTCCATCTTGAGCAAACCTGCACTTTCCACTACAGAGTTATCGAATTGAGTAATGAAAAGTTCAGAATCCTTTGCTAATGCTACAGGAACAAAATTAGTAATGTCATCGGGTGTAATAATAACTCCACAGGCATGAACTCCCGTATTTCTCACAGAACCTTCCAAAATACGTGCTTGTTGAATAATTTTAGCAGAGAGGTCTGCTCCTTCTGCCATTTTTTTCAGCTGATATACATTGGGTAAATCACTTCCTACTTTTTCTTTTAGCTGTTCATCTGTAAGAGAAAATATTTTCTTTAATGAGAGATTAGGAATAAGTTTGGTTATTTGATTAGCTTCATTCAATGGGAGTTCCAGAACCCTAGCAGTATCCCGTACTGATGATTTGGCAGCCATCGTTCCATAAGTAATAATCTGAGCTACTTGATTGGCTCCATATTTCTCAATGACATAATCCAGCACCTTTCCACGTCCATCATCCTCAAAATCAATATCAATATCGGGCATACTTACACGATCTGGATTGAGGAAACGCTCAAAAAGGAGATCATACTTAATTGGATCAATATTGGTAATTCCCAAGCAATATGCCACTGCTGATCCTGCAGCAGAGCCACGTCCAGGACCTACTGAAACGTCCATATTTCGGGCTGCTGTAATAAAATCCTCTACAATAAGAAAGTATCCTGGGTAACCTGTTTTTTCTATAATGGAAAGTTCAAAATCAATACGTTCACGTATTTCATCAGTAATTTCGTTATATCTTTTTTCTGCTCCTACATAAGTGAGATGTCTTAAATACTTATTTTCTCCTTTTTTTCCGGTAGGATCATCTTCTACTTGGAACTCCTTAGGAATATCAAACTTAGGAAGCAGGATATCACGAGCCAAATCATAAGGCTCTATTTTGTCAATAATTTCCTTAATAGAAAGTATTGCCTGAGGAATATCCTTGAAGAGTTCTTTCATCTGCTCTGCAGATTTAAAATAATACTCTTCATTAGGTAGCCCATAGCGTTGTCCTCTCTCGAATCCTTTAGGTGTGGATTGCTTTTCTCCTTCCTTTACACACAGAAGAATGTCGTGTGCATTGGCATCCTGAGGACTGATATAATAGGTATTATTTGTTGCTACTAGCTTAATATTATGCTTTTTAGCAAGGTTGATAAGCTCCTTATTTGCTCGATCTTCATTCTCTTGATTATGCCGATTGAGTTCTATATAAAAATCATCTTGGAAAAGGTTTTTCCACCACAGAAGAGCCTCTTCTGCATGCCTATTTCCTTGATTTAGAATTTTAGAAGGAATTTCTCCATGGAGGTTTCCTGAAAGAACAATAAGATGTTCCTTATATTGTTCTACAATTTTTTTATCAATACGAGGCACATAATAATAGCCCTTCGTATAAGCAATAGAAGCCATCTTGATAAGATTCTGATATCCTGCTTTATTTTTAGCTAAAAATACTATCTGATAACCATTATCTTTTCTTTTTTTATCTAAGTGATTTTCACAGATATAAAATTCACAGCCTATAATAGGTCTTATCATTTGAGAAAGAGGTTCTCCTTTCTCCTGAGCTTCTGCATTTTTAGCTTTTAGCTTTTTATTATATTTTGATATTTCTTGAATAAAATGAAAGGCTCCCATCATATTTCCGTGATCGGTAAGAGCCACTGCAGGCATATTCCCATTGGCTGCAGCTTTGACCAAATCAGCTATAGAAGCTGTGGATTGTAATACAGAATATTGAGAATGATTATGCAAATGCACAAAAGGTGCTTCCTGTAAGAGAGATAAATTTTCTTGTATTTGTACCTGAGACAGTCCTGTATCCTCCTTTGTTTTTAACTGTTCGGAAGCTTTTTTAAGATTAATATGATGTAAGCCCCAGAGCTTAATTGGAGTAGGATTTTTTTCCTGCACCAATTGAATACTTTCTGGAGAAACTTGTGTTGAAGAGAACCCCTCTCCTCTACGAAGAAGTTCAAAAAAACAACGAGCTGTAGCCTCTACATCGGCAGTCGCATTATGAGCTTCATCAAAAGGAACTCCAAATAAGAATTTATGAAGTTCAGTGAGAGTTGGTAACTTGAACTTCCCTCCTCTCCCACCTGGGATTTTACAGAGTTCTGCTGTAATTTCTGTACAAGTATCCAGTATGGGTAATTCTTGTAACTGAGTATCTACACCATATCGATAGTACTCAGCTCCCATAATGTGAATATCAAAACCTATATTCTGCCCTACTACATATTTGGTTTTGCTAAGAGCTTGTTCAAATTCATTAAATACTTGTGCTATAGGTCCCCCCTCTTGAGTAGCCAATTCTGTAGATATACCGTGTATACGTTCGGCATCATAAGGAATTGTATAACCATCAGGATGGATAAGAAAATCCTTATGCTCTAGGAGCTTTCCTGTAGCATCGTGTAATTGCCAAGCAATCTGTACTGCACGAGGCCAATTCTCACTATCACTGATAGGAGCATTATAATCACGAGGAAGCCCTGTAGTTTCAGTATCAAATATTAAATACATAAGTTTTTAGAAAATATCGCCTTCTTTGAGTTTTTCAGTATTTTCAGCCAATTGAAGTTCATCAATAAGTCGTTGGATATCACCATTAATAATATTTCCTAAATCATAGAGAGTAAGTCCTATTCTATGGTCTGTAACACGCCCTTGTGGATAATTATAAGTTCGTATTTTGGCACTTCTATCCCCGCTGGAAACCATACTTTTTCGTCTAGCTGAGTCTGCTTCCATTTTTTTAGCCAGTTCCATTTCATAAAGGCGAGACCTTAATACTTTAAGAGCTTTATCAAGATTTTTGTGCTGTGATTTTTCATCTTGACAACGTACTTCTATCCCTGTTGGAATATGCTGAAGTTGAATCGCTGAATAAGTAGTATTTACAGATTGCCCGCCTGGTCCTGTAGATGTAGTTCTAATAATTTTAACATCTTCCATATTTAGCTCTACATCAAATTCCTCTGCTTCAGGAAGTACCATCACTGTAGCTGCAGATGTATGTACGCGCCCTTGCGTTTCTGTTTGGGGAACACGTTGAACCCGATGTACTCCAGCTTCAAACTTGAGTGTTCCATATACATCTTCTCCATTAATTTCAAGAATGATTTCCTTAAAACCACCCGAAGTACCCTCATTCATATCCACTACTGAAACACTCCAACCCTTATCCTGACAATATTTATTATACATACGATAAAGATCTCCAGCAAAGATAGAAGCCTCATCTCCTCCTGTTCCTGCGCGAATTTCCATCACAGCATTCTTGCTATCTTCAGGGTCTTTAGGAATCAATAAGTATTTCACTTCTTCTTCTAATTGGGGAAGTTTTTCCTTAGCCTCTTCAAGCTGAAGCTTTGCCATTTCCACCATCTCTGGATCGCTTCCATCTTTGATAATTTCTTCTGCTTCAGTTATATTCCCTGTTACAATAAGATATTCTTCTCGCTTATCCATCAGTTGTTTTAGCTCTTTGTACTCCTTGGTAAGCTGTACATAACGCTTTTGATCTGCAATAATATTAGGCTGAATAATAAGATCAGAAACCTCATCAAATCGTTGTTTTACAATATCTAACCTAGCTAACATAGTATTTCATTTTAAAAGTGCAAAAATAAAATATTTTTGTGAAACTACCATTATCGTAAGGATTTTTAATTTGTTAAATGAAAAGTATGGATAATTTAAAAAATTATATTAACCATATTATTTTTTGTATTTTTACTTTTTATTTGTACTTTTGCGCCATAAATTTTTAAAACTAAATGAAAATGAAAAAGTTTTTTTTATTTCTTGTAGCTCTTCTGAGCATTGTAGCTTGTAGTAAAAGTGATAGTGGTTCTTCTGGTAACAATGGAAGTAATGATGGTACTTACACAGTAAAAGTTGTCAAAAATCCTAATGTAACCCTAAGTAGCATAGCTGTTTCCTATGATGGCTCAACACATCTGTTTGACAACATTAACACACTTCTTAAAAATGACTACACAAAAGAATTCAAAGTAACTCAAGAACACATTTCTATTAGTGTAACAGCAACCTCCAATACACAGACTACATTGATAGTTCAGTTACTAAAAAATGGAAAAGTCATAAAAGAATCCACTGCTAATGGAACCATCTTAGTAGCTTCAATATCAATATAACAAAAACTGCTCCTTCTTCGGAGCAGTTTTTTTATTTCTTTATATTTCTAGCTTTTCCATCTTAACTCTGCGTTCAAATTTATCCTAAAAAACACCTAATAATACTATTTTTTCCTTACCTTTGCCCCCTAAAAATATAAAAATGCAGACATTCAAGCTCACAGAGGATATTATTGATCACATTAGAGAATTAATTACCACTGATCAAAAGCAAGAACTTAAGGAATACCTTGAATCACTTCACTTTGCAGATATAGCCGAAATTACTAGTGAACTAGAACTAGATGAAGCTGCCTATATATTAAGCCTTCTGAATCGAGAAAAAGCCTCTGAAACTCTTACTGAAGTAGATGAAGAGGTACTAGAACATATCTTGGATAATCTCTCCAATGAGGAAATTGCACGTGACTTACAAGAGCTTGATACAGACGATGCAGCTTACTTAATTTCAGAACTTCCAGAAGAAAGACAAACACAGATTCTATCACATCTGGAAGATAAAGAACACGCTCAGGATATCGTTGACTTACTTCGTTATGAAGAAGATACAGCAGGGGGGCTTATGGCAAAAGAGCTGGTTAAGGTTAATGAAAATTGGGGAGTGGATATCTGTATGGAGAAGATACGAGAACAAGCCCAGCACGTTACTCGTGTTCATTCTATCTATGTTGTAGATGATAATGAAGTTCTTAAAGGTCGGTTATCGCTTAAAGACTTACTTACTTCCTCATCAGATGCTCATATAAGGGATATTTATATTCCTAAAGTCGATTTTGTATTCGTATATGATACTTCTGAAGAGGTTGCTCGCGTAATGCAAAAATATAATCTGGAGGCTATTCCTGTAGTAGATAAAATGCATCGGCTTGTAGGACGTATTACTATTGATGATATTGTAGATGTTATCAAGGAAGAGGCTGAACACGACTACCAAATGGCTGCTGGGATTACACAAGATGTAGAGGCTGATGATACTATCTGGAAGCTCACACGGGCACGACTTCCTTGGTTACTGATAGGAATGGTTGGAGGTATAGGGGCGGCTAGTATTATTAATGGATTCCAAGCAGGATTAAACTCTTTTCCTGTATTATTACTATTTATTCCCTTAATACAATCTACTGCTGGAAATGTAGGAGTACAGTCCTCAGCTATTGTTGTACAGGGTTTAGCTAATAATAGTATTGATGGAGCTTTATTTGGAAGACTAATGAAAGAATTTCTTCTAGGGCTTATCAATGGACTAGCTTTAGCTTTCTTAGTACTGATTATGAGTCATTTCATATTTGGGAGTTCTTACAAGGAATCTGCAACTGTATGTATTGCCCTTGTTACAGTAATTATTAATGCTGCTGTGATAGGTACTTTTATCCCATTATTTCTACACAAAAGAGGTGTAGATCCTGCCGTTGCGACAGGACCTTTTATCACCACTAGTAATGATATCCTTGGAATTCTTATTTACTTTATGATAGCTAAAATAATCTTAGGTTTTTAATAAATCAAAGATTATTTATTTCAGGCGAGGAGTTTTAACAGTCAGTACAGGAAGCGTGTAATAAGCTCCTACTGCTACACGATGCAATTGTTCGTAGGGCATTTGTAATTCCTTCGCATACTCTATTCTATTCCCTACATAAGCAAGATAAAAGCGTAAGTCTTGTGTTGTAAAAGGAGCATATTGCCCTGCCAAGAAATAGATATAATTAGTACGCAAATGCTCATTTAGCGTATTTTGGCTTCCTGTTTGCTCCACTCCTAGCTTAGCCGTTACACTCCAATGATCAGTTAACTGATAATCATAACGAGAAACAGCTCCTTTATAAACAATATTCTTACGCATAGTATATCCTCCCTGAGAAAAACCATCATATATGCTTAATAATCTAGAGGAAGTTAATCCAAAATCGGCTCCCATAAGTGAATATATGAGATCCAAATACACTGTATGAGCTCCTGATTTATATTTATTTCCTAATGAAACCGAATGTGTATAATATTTATCGGCAAACTGAGAAATATTATAAGAATATTTTGTTCTAAACTTACCTTCAAAGAAACTACCATTCCAATAAAAATAGGCTCCTAACGGAAGTTTGGATGGAGCAAAAGTATGTGCTACAAACCCATTATTTTGCAAATGTGTATTAAAAGAATTATTCAGAGTATTATGTATCTGAACTCCTATCTTCTGTGTATTACTTAAAGAATAAGCCAATTGGGCTCCTGATAGGAATACATTTGTATACACTCCATTGAGATAATCTGTAAATATATATTCATACAAAGGGTTTATATCTTTTTCAAAAGAACCCATCACAGAAAGTTGCTTTCCTATAGTAGTTTCCCATTGTCTATTTTTTCCAAAACGATAGGTAAGAAAAGCATAGTCCAAAGCCGCTGAAGCATTATCCTCAGATGTAGGGGAAAAAGGACGATTCAAACGAAAACGCACTCGATATGATAAATCTTTATTATAGTCACCTTGAACATTGAGCCTAGCATTATCTATCTGAAAATGAGAAGATGAATTACGTTCTATTGTATGTTTGTCCGAAACGAAACCTCCTCTAAAGTAGAGCTCCACCTTCGTTTTCTCAGCAGAAGAAGGCTCTGTAATAGTATCTTTTGAGGGTTCTGATAATATTTCTCTTCCTAATGCAGTATATTCTACTACAAAAAAAGTAAGAAGAATAAGAAAGATTGTTTTTTTTGACATTTTATATGTTTTAATTTATTTATTAATCTTTAATACAGGCAAATTATAACTTGCTCCCAATACAACCCTATGTAATTGCTTATAAGGAAGAGATAATTCCTTGCTATATTCTATCGTATTTCCTATATAAGCGAAATAAAAACGGAAATCCTGAGTAATAAAAGGTTCATATTGCCCAGAAAGAAAATAAGTATAGTTTGTACGTAGGTGTTTATTTAACTTTTTTTGGCTTCCACTAAGTTCCACTCCCATTTTCGCAGAAACTGACCAATTTTTATTAATCTGATATTCATAACGAGAAACAATTCCTCTATATAATATATCTTTTTCCATTACATAATTATTTTCTGGTAAACCTCTGGAAATACCCATATCTCTGGAAAGGAGCAAGCCGTGATCCACTCCTTGGTGAGCATACATCAGGTCTAAGTAAGCTTTATGATTTCCGATATGTAATTGGTTCCCCAATGAAATCATATGTGTATAATAACCCTCTGCAAACTGAGAAATATTATATGAATAATTCGTATGAAAAGCTCCTGAAAAGAAAGAATTTTGCCAGTACAAATAAGTCCCTATCGGAAGCTTAGAGGGAACAAAACTACCAGATACAAATCCATTACTTTTCAAATAATCTCCAAAGGATTGATTTTGAGTATTATAGAATTGAATACCTACTTTTTGTGTATCCGATACTTTATATCCTAATAGAAATGCTGTGGTAAAGGGATTTATAACATAGTTAATATAATCAGTATAAATATATTCATACAAAGGATGTATATCTAGTTCATAAGAGCCTATCATTACATATTGCTTCCCTACCCTAGCCTCCCATTGCCTCCTATTCCCAAAAGAATAAGTCAAGTAGGCAAAATCCATCCCAAAAGAGGCGTTATCCAATGAAGTAGGTGAAAATGAACGATTTAGCTTAAAACGAATACGATAGGATAAATTCTTATTATAATCTCCTTGAATGTTGAACTGAGCATAATTAATTTGAAATTGAGAGTGAAATGGCTGTTCTTTGCGCTTGCTCGCTTGCAATTCTGCTTGAAAGTAGAAATCTATATTCGTTTTTTTATTTGATGAAGTATCTTCAAGAGAATCCTTCCTCTCCAAAGGATATTCTTGTGCATAAAAAACAATGCTATTAAGCAGAAAAGCTATAAAAGTAATAATTTTTCTCATCAAAAATAAAAAAAGCCAATAGAGCCATCCTTTTTAAGGAGAATAGCTCTATTATTAATTTGTTAAAATATTATAATTTGATAGTCAATACGGGTTTTTCTGAGTGATTTACAATATCTTCGCTGATACTTCCATTGAATATATGCATTAAAGTACTCTGCTTCATAGGGAACATACAAATAAGATCACTCTGATAGTCCTCTGCAAAGTGAATAATTCCTTCTTCTATAGAAAAATCACTATACATATGAATATTATGAGAAAGAATTTCAGAATGTTCCTCTGAGAAATCATTAATAAGCATCTTAATTTCCCTACTTGATAAGAAATGATATGGTGTATTAATATACACAAAATCTATTTTTGCATCTATAAGTTTTGCAAAGGAAGTAGCTTTAAGGAAAGCCTCTGCATATTTTTTAGAAAAATCACAAGCAAAAACGATTTTCTTCACCTGAGAAATGTCTGTTTTATCCTTAATAACTAATACAGGAATAGGAGATGTACGGACTATTTTCTCTGCATTAGAGCCTATAAAAAGCTCTTTAGAACCTGTTGCACCTGTAGAGCCCATTACTATGAAATCTGCTGATTCTTCCTCTAACAAATTCTTTATCGTATTTACCAAAGATGTTGTTTCTACCTTAGTTTTTACAGAAACTCCTTGTGAAATTACTTTCTCTGACAAGTTTTTCATATTCAGAGAAGCATTCCTCATAAAGTAAAGTTCTTCTGGAAATAATGAAGTAGATTCGGTAACAAAACGTACAGGAAGTTCCACACAATGTAATAATAACAAGGTGGCATTATTTTTCTTTGCCAAATCAATAGCTACCTCTACTGCATAGTTAGATTGGTCTGAAAAATCAACGGGGACAAGAATGTTTTTCATTGTATATAAAGTTTAAGAGTTAATTCACCTTTTTGTGCTGTAAAAGTACGATTTTTGAGTTAAAAAAACAAATATTTTAACTTTATTTAATACAATAACTAAAATTGTACTCTTTTCTTTAGAAAAATAGAGAAACTAAAATATTCAAACTTTAGTTTCTCTACTTCATTAATCTTGCCTAAACTAGTATTGTTCTAAAAGATACTTAAGCAAGTCGGTTGTAGTAAGCATCCCTACAAGGCTTCCATTTTCAGTAACAGGTAATGAGTGGAATGTCTGCCCTGCTAATATTTCTGCTGCTTCTTTTATAGTGGTATCAGGAGAAATAGATAGAGGTACCTTAGCCATTACTTGTGGGATGGTGAACATATCATACACAATACTATCCACGTGCTTTTCATCTTCAGAAAGGTCAGCAAAGCTAATACGAAGTAAATCTGTAAGGCTTAATACCCCTATGAGCTTATGACCTTCTACCACAGGAATATGGCGAATATTGTGTTTTTTGAACAATGCCTCTGCCTCATATAATGTCTGAGTGGGAGCAATAGTTATTATGTCCTTGGACATAATTTGGGAAACGGGAACTCTTTGTTTCATACCTTTGTAAGATTATATAGATTATTTTTACATTACAAAGTTAATGAAAAATATTTGAAAAATTACAAAAATTTGATTTTTATTTTCTATTTTTTATTCGTATCTTTGTAAGATTTATTACCCTATATTTGCTCTACCGAGTTCTTGTTTGCACATTCTCTAGCATAGGTACAAAACCAAAAGTTCCGTACTCTTGCTTACTGAACTCTATAGGAGATATTCTATCAAAAACAGTCATTATTTGTTCTCCTTTTCCTATAGGAATCACAAGCCTCCCTCCTACCTTAAGTTGCGCTAAGAGCTCTTTAGGCACCTCTGGAGCTCCTGCAGTTACTAGAATACGATCGTAAGGAGCCTGAGCTGGGTAACCTTTATAACCATCCCCTAAGAGCATTTTTTTAGGTATATAACCAATTCTAGAAAGGAATAATTGTGTCTTTTTAAAAAGTTCTTGCTGACGTTCTATCGTATAAAGCTCTACTCTTAGAGCTACCAATACCGCCGATTGGTAACCGCTTCCAGTACCTATCTCAAGGACTTTCTGCCCTTCTGATACTTGCAATAATTCCGTCTGGAATGCCACTGTATGAGGGCGTGAAATTGTTTGCCCTGCACCTATAGGAAAAGCTATATCCTGATAAGCTTTTTCTTCAAAAATACTATCTAAAAACAAATGTCGAGGAATTGTTCTTATAGCTTGTAATACCCTCTCATCCGAAATAGGATACTGTTCCCTCTCAGTAAGTTGCCGTGCCAGAAGATTTCTCATTCCTTGATGCCTTGCTGTATCTTTCATCTTATAATTACATTAACAAATATAATTCTATCAATAATTTATCTTCTTTTCTCCATTTTATCCAACCCTTTTCTGCTGGATTCTCTTCATTTTTTATCTGTATCCAATCTTTTTTTACTTCTTTTACCTCAAATATAGCTTCTTTATCTCTTATTCTACTATTTACAGATGTTTCTGTTGGCTTTCTATGTAAAGGATTAGTATTCCAATCTAAATTTGAGATTCCTGTTGTTCCTTTTAAAAATTTTTCCCAAGAAAGAAAGATTACTGAGGATTTATCAACATAAAACACCTCATTATTAGCTGACAAAACCTTATAATATAATTGCTGTTCCTCTAAACAAATAAGAAGAAATATACCATAATCAGGCTTAAAAAATATAGGAATCACTTCCTTAGGTGTATAGATACTTTCGGAAAATTTCTTTTTATTATTTATATCTTTATAATAATTTATTTCTTCTGTATTTACCTTTATTATGCCTATCCCTAAGTTTTTTGTTGGATTATAAAACTCTCCTTCAAAAACTCCTTGAGCCATAATAGATGAATATAGAATAATAAACACAAATATAAAGTAAATTCTCATATTTTTTAATTATAAATATATTTTGGAAGAATTATTAGACGTAAAATAGAGTAAAAGAAAAAGAATCATATTTTTTAAGGAAAAAGACGTGTGTTTTATCGAATCACACGTCTTTTCCTCAAGTACAAATTATTTTTTATATTTATTTCTGCTCTTGATTGTTATCCTTTTTCTTAAAAAGTCCATCTAAAAGTCCATTCACAGCTTTTTTAGCTTGATCTTTAGGTGTTTGTTGTTGGGTTTTTGTAGAATCTGCTGGGTTAGTAGAGGTCTTTCCTCCCATAAGCTTACCCAAAGCATCGGTAGCTTTGTTCATCGCCTCCCCTCCTATTTTTTCGGTAATTTTATTAGTTACCTCATTGGTTACTTTATCCATTACTTTGTCTGTAAGTTGGTTGGCTTGTGCTTTAGCTACCTGTAGGGCTAGGTTATTTACCACCTGCTTCATATCGGTAGAAACCTGTGGCTTAGTGAAGTTACCACCCATATTCACATTTACAGGAATATCTCCTAACTTTTGTTGTTCAGTTACTGTCAGTTTGGCAAGTAGAGCAGAAGCCTCCTGTCCAAGCATCTTTGCAGGTACATTGAAGGTGAGTTTGTAGTCCATTGTTTGGTCAAAACCGTGGGTACCTGCTACATTAATAGTACTACCATTCCACTTGATAGCAAAAGGTTTCACCACTACACGACCCTTTTCAAAAGTTACATTAGCCTTGATATCCTTTAGGTTAAGCTTGGAAAGATTCAACTGATTGAATTGAGAATCCAAAGCAGAAACTAAAGGAGAAGTTTCTTTCACATGGCTATCCAATAATGATGCAGAGAGGCTTCCTGAGAGTGAATTAATATCAGGAGTCATTTCAGGAGTGAGCTTTCCTGTTACATTGATCTTAGAGCTAAAGAATCCCTCTACTACTTTAGCGATAGGCATGATTTTCTTAAGCATCTCTATCTGAGAGAAAGACTCCGTAACATTGAGCTTGGTCATATCCAAATCTACAGCAAAAGTGGAGGTATCTCCCTTGGTGGATACACTTCCTGTAACGGCTGTTTTTCCTCCAAAAATATTGGTCTGCAAGTTCTGTAGGCTTACTTTTTCATCCTTGATAATAAGCTTACCTGAGACATTGGTAAGATTGAGTTTATCATAAAGAACACTCTTAGCCTTAGCATCCAAAGTACAATCTAAGAAAGCAGGAATTTTGATAGAAGCTCCTGCGGTAGAGGTGTTTGTAGTGGCAGGCTTAGTCTCAGCGGGTTTTTCTTCCTCTTGCTTAGGGGTTTCCGCTGGTGCATCGGTTTGCATAAAATCACCCACATCTATATGGTTGGAAGCCAAGGAGAAGTTCCCTTTAAGTACTTCATTGCGCAAGGTAAAGCCATAGAAGTTTTCCAAGGTTCCCTTGATATTAAAGTCGGTCTTACCTGTCTTAGCATCCAGTTCAGTAAGCTCTATCTTAGCATTATTAAAGGAAAGTCCTGCCTTGTTGATATGGAAAGGTTGCAGAAATCCTACTCCTGAATATACAAATTTTTCTAAGGAAGCATGTCCCGAATTTCGAATACGTTCGTAGGCTTGTTTTTCTACTGATGCCATATCAAAAGCTGTAGTAATATCTGCCTTAAGAATCCCTTTAAGGTCTAAATCCATTTTTACAGGATAAGCTTTTTGGATATTCTCCAAATTGATAGTTCCTTTAAGGTCTGCATCCACAAGCATATTCCCTGTAAGGTTCCTCAAAAGGGCTTTTACCGAGAAAGCATCTTGGTCTATCGTGAAAGCAAAGCGATTGATATTCACATAAGTGTCTTCCAGTTTCTCGGTATCATTGCCTATCTTGACATCTATATCAATATTCTTAACCGATTTAGGCAGAGACGGATACTTGAAAGATGCATTATTGGAGAGCATACGAATATCCAACTTAGGAATAGTCGTAGGGGTGTATT
>NZ_CAURLX010000008.1:0-71746 GCF_963525585.1 uncultured Capnocytophaga sp.
CTCTTACAGCTTGTCCAAATAATTCTCCTATTTTATGAGCCGTTATTGTATTTTGTCCGTGTGTATTTACTCTATTGACTATAAAATGAATATGTTTGTGTTTTGTCGAATTATGAATATCTAGTCGAATTTGATTGTCTTTTGTAACACCAACTTTTTCCAGAGCTTTTAGAGTAAGCTCTACCAAGACATCATTAGAAATTTCATTTTCTTCACTTCTCTCAGGGGAGATATATCCTGTTAAAGCCCAATTTTTTACATTTTTATTTCGGTCAGCTACAGCTTTCATTTCTTGGAATTGATTTTCAGTAGTATCTGATAACAAATTACTGGAATATACCATTTCAGCTGTTCCTTTGTCATTTCCATTGTATTGCAAAGCAATTTGGGAAATACGTCTTGTAGTTGCAGAATTATTCATCTCGTATTCTATTTTGGTATAAATAATTGTAAATTGATTTAGTAACTTCTTCTATCTCTTTTATGATTTCAGCTTTATTCTCTAGATTTGAAAATTCATGATTTCGTAATAGATTTTTTATTCTCTTAAAGTTATTTCCATAGGATAAAAGTACCTCATCTGTTTTAAATTCATTAATTTTTAGTTCTCTTTCCGTTAGAATTAGTCGAACATATTTAGAAATTTTGAGGTTTAGTTTTTTTGCTTTTTCTTTGAGAGTTTCGAATTCTTTTTCTGTAAGTTTTGTAGAAATTGTCTTAGAAAAAAGAGCAGATTTTTTCCTGGCTAAACCACCTTTTTTACCAATAGTTTTGAAATAATTTTTTCTTTTTTCTTCTGCATTTTTTTCTTCTTGTTCTTCTTGAATCTTTGTTATGAAATTCGTTAAAAAATCTTGTTCCATTTTTTTATTATCTGTGTTTTTTTAATGTTTTTGACGACAGGAAAAAACCAAAAAGTTCCATTATTTACATTAAGCCACACGCTTATTGTAAACAATGGGTACTTTTTGCACTAATATCGTAGCAAATAGGTTCACTCATTATGAAATCATTTAAATCTTTGTAGTTTTGATATAAAGCTCTATAATCTTCTACATGAGGATTTAATTGTTTTATTTCATTTGTCGCTCTATTTCCTGCTTCATCATTGTCAAAATATAGTTCTATTTTTTCATGACTATCAATAATTTTTTCAATTTTAAAAATCATTGAAACAGAATTTAAAATGACATAATCTGATAGTTGTTCTTCTGGTGTTTTTTTCATTTGTATAAAAGAAAGATAATCCATAAATCCTTCAAAAATCCTAAGCATACTTGAATTATTTTTTATCGTAGTAATATCTTTTCTCCCAATGCAAATTTTAGAGTATTTATTCCTTATTTCATAACCACCAGTATCATTTTTAAAACCAATACCAAAATATTTTTTATCTGATATTTTATAATGGATTTCTTTAAGTAAGTGCATATTATTTTCAATTCTTCTTTCCTTTAAGTATTGAATTAAGGCATTGTGTTTTACCTCTGAAATAGATAATATTTCATATCTACTTTCGTCCTTAGTTATATTACATATTTGCTCATTAAAAGAAAAATCAAATTGAGACAGATATTCTAAGGCTTCAGATACAGAACATAACTTGATGCCCTGAACCAATGAGACTATATCGTATTTCTTTCCCGTTCCGAAGTCAAAAGCAATATTCTTGATGAAATTGACCAATAAGCTGGGTGTTTTTTCTTCTCTATCAAAAGCAAAATAAAATGCTGTTTTAGAATTACCTTTGCTTGGGAAAAGAGAAAAACTTTCTAAAACATTTCTAATAGATATCTGAGTATTTGCTTGTTTACAATTCATATCTTATTTTTTGAGTTTTATATGTTTGTTTTTCGTTGAATTGTTGAAAGAAGGATGTAACTATCTTATCAAGTGTATTTTATACACTCAACAAAAACTCAACAATTCAACAAAATAGGTTTATGATTGTTCAACAATAGCTCAACAAAATTCAAGGTTTTAAAATTTGTTGAATACTTCGTTGAATGGGTATTTAATTAAAATTCAATTATTTGTAGCTTAATTCGACAAATCAACATATTTTTCAAGAATAAAATCTTTGGAAATATTGAAGTATCTTCCCACAGAATTACTCTTATAAAAATTTCCAGAATAGTCAGTATCGTAGCGGGTGTAGGTTAATCCGTTTTTTTGAGGTTCTAAATTCCATTTTTCTTTCAGTACATTCCTTACATCATTTCGGGAATAATACAATTGACGGAATATTCTATTGAGCATATTCAAAATATCTTGAGGAACAGCTTTTATTTCTGTTTCCTCTGTTGATTCAAAAAACTCATAAAGAAGTTCTATCATCTTACATTCCAACTTATTTGAATTTTTAAGAATAAGCTTTTGGAGTGCTTTTGTTTTTATTTCTTCAGGAGCAAACCACATTCTGCTTTTCTTTTCAGAATGGAATTTTCGATGGATTAAAAAACTTAAAAATAAAGGAATTTCTGTAATTAAATTTTGAAGAAACTCAGTGTTTTCAGATTTTATTGGATTGATTTTCAAAACCCAGAAGCGAATTTCGTTTTCATCAATTTGAATAAAATTGTCTTCGTTATTAGAACAAAGGATAAATTTTCCAAAAAAATCAATTTCCTCTCGGTCTTTACCTTTATTCTCTAACTTATCCTTATTGGTAGTGGAGAGATATTTTAGTCGTTCAGTGATTTCCTTTCGATCAAAAAACACTTCGTCAATGGCTATAATCAACATTGAAGCCCAGTCAGAATTGAATTGACTATTGAACGAATCTCCCTTGATATAAGTCATATTTCTTCCGAAAATCTCTTTGAGCCATTTGAGAAAAGTAGTTTTTCCTGTAGCTCTTTCTTTGCTTACCAAACATAAGATAGGAAGAATTTGAGTAGGATTTTCCAGTAAAATCTTCAGATAATCTAGACCTAAATCTACTTGATTTCCGAAAATATGTTGCATAAAAGAAATAGAAAAAGGAATTTCATCTGACAGTACTACCGAAATACTCGGCTGATAGGGAATTTCATTGTATATATTATAAAAATTCTCTATAGTTTTTTGGTATTTCAGATGATTAGGAATACAACAGAAGCCATCATATTTAGGAATTTCGTAGATATATTTCTTACCATGGTCTTGGATAATGGTTTCTCTTGACCACTTAACGAGTGAAGTGATTTTGTCGCCAGAGATTTGTGGACGTTCTATAATTTTGTAATAGGTAGTACCCACACGAATGTAAGGTATAAGTAATTCTCCCATTTTGATACACTTTTACGTTTAAATTACTTGACCTTTTTTTTAGCTTTGTGAGCCATTTCTTCTATTTCTTGAATTGTCTTTCTTTTTCCTTGAGCAATCCAATCCAAAAGTTCATCTTCGTAGAAATAGAGCTTTTTTCCATTTTTGTAATGGGGAATTTGTCGCTTTCTAACTAAAGTATAGACTGTAGGTTTAGCCTTTTTTATAATTGTGCAGGCCTGATCTATACTTATAGGATTCTTCTTGTTATTGATTTCTATTGTATCTTTATTTTTTACAATAGTTTTTAATTCTTCTATCTGGTGAGATAGAAAAGCAACTGCTTTAGGCAGATTTTCAAATGAGATGTTATTTGTATCCATAATTTTATATTTAAAATTATGGTGCAAACTTAGTAAATGTATCCTTTGTGATGAGAAAAACACATAAAAACACATAAAAACACAGAAAAAACACAGAAATCACAAGTGAATCACAGAAATCACGAGTGAATCACATAATGAAAAACATTCTTTTTTACTCATTGAGCTTAGATAAATCTTCTTTGATTATAATTCTTCCTTTTTTCTCATCGTCTTTCAAATGACTTTTTATTGTTTTTATACTGGTTCTTGAGAATTTTTCTGCAAAAATTATCTTCAAAAGTTTGGCAATTACATCTTGTTCTCCAACTCTAAAGTGATTCCAAATATTCCAACCAAAGTGATATAAATCAAGAACTTTTAGATTTTTGACACTTATGGAGGAATAGTTCAAAAAATCGGTCTCTCCATTAGAATAGGCTTTTATCGCGGCATAAATATTTTTAATTTCCTCCTCTGAACAAAGCCCAGTAAAAGTTTCTATTATATATTTTTCGGCAATATTTAATTTATTTTTTTCTTTGTTTTTATTTTTGTTCCCTAAAAAGTTATCTTTATTAGTTGAATCTACCTTTATATAGGTGTTATTTATATTATTATCAATAGTCTCTATGGGAGCAGTATCCGTGGTAGTAGTATTCGTGTGAGTATACATGGGAGTAGTATCCATGGAGATAGTCTCTATGTGAGTAGTCTCCGTGATAATATCCATAGGAGTAGTCTCTATGTGAGGAATATCCGTGGTAGTAGTCTCTATGTGAGTAGTGTCCGTAGGAGTAGTATTAGTAAGAATTACTTTGCTTCTGATAAAGAAAAGTAATGACATTAGTAATGGCGGAACATTGAGATAAACAAAAAACACTGTTAATATGAATACAATGATAATCATAGTGTAAATCGTTTTAACTTCATAAACTCCAAATTTCACCATAAGATATGTTACTTCTAATAATGTGATTATAATAATAGCTAATTTTTCTGATTTTCCGATTAAATCTCTCTTTTGTACCATATTCATAATTTACTATTTTTAAAAATTCAACTTAATAACTTCTGCTGCTTTTATTTTATTTTCATCAATTATTTTTGCATAGATTTGTGTTGTATTTACATTTGTATGTCCCAGCATTTTGCTTACAGTGTAAATATCTGTACCATTAGCTAATTGTAAGGTGGCAAATGTGTGTCTAAAACAATGAAAGGTAATATTTTTGTGAATACCTGCTTTTGCAATCCACTTTTTCAAAGGGCGAGAAATCCAAGCAGGATCAGGTAAATTCTCAAAAACTAAATCCTCTAAGTCTCTTCTCTCTCCACATAATTCCAAGGCTTGTTTTGAAATGGGTTTATATTCTACACCTTTGGTTTTCTTCTGAGTAAAGTGGAGTTCTATTTTGTTATTATCTTCTATGATTTCTTTCCATCTTAACCTTTGAATATCTGAGAGCCTTAATCCTGTGAGAGCAGAGAAAAGTGAAGCTCGTTTCAAAATATCATTATCACAAGGTGTCTTTGCTAAAATATTTAATTCTTCTTCTGAGAGATACTCTCTTCTTGATTCTCTATCAGCAATACCTTTTATTTTTCCAGACAAATCTGATAAAAAATATCCATCAATAAAGGCTTGTTTTAGAATAGCTTTGAAAATAGAAAAATATGTGGCTGAGGTATTGACAGAGATAGTTCCTTTCTTATTTCCTCCACAAGGTGCAGATAATAAGAAATTTTTAAAATTCTCTGAAAACTTCATATCAATCTGTGCAAATTTTACTTCTTCACCTGAAAATAATTTTAGAAATTCTATTACCCTTTTCCAATTTACACGAATAGTGTTCGAACTGTTTTTATGTTTTTTCTTCAGTAACTCTTCACAATAAGAAATAAAATTTTCTTTTAATAATTCTTTTTGTTTTAATTGTTGATTATCTCCTAATAAAATTTGCTCATCATATTCTTTTTGCAATTTTCTACGAATTGCATCAGCAAATAACATTGTTTCTTTATCCAAATCACTTTTACAAATGATTACTCCATTTTCATCTCGTTTTGGTTTATAGGAAACATTTCCCTTATCATCAGTTTTTGCTGAGTGAGTTTTGTCAAAAACTACAGAACTAACACTTCTATTGAGATATTCTCTGACTCTTTTAGGTGTTTCTTTATTTGCTTCATAAACGGGATAGCACTCTATATAGACATACCATTCTTTCTTAAATTCTGCCTTACGAAGTCTTACTGTACATTTTGTGGGTTTTACTTTCATTGTCTAATAAATATTTTATCAATTTCAACCTTTGGAACATATACAAATTTCCCTATTTTTTCTTTTGGGATATTAAATTTTTTAATAATACTAGTCACTGTTGAAGGATTTGCTCCAAACTTTTCACTTACTTGTGAAAGCGTATAGCAATTTTCTTTTTTATATTTCTTAGGAAACTCTTTCTCTTGTTTGTCATTTTCATCGATAATAATTGGAGAGAAAAGTTTTTCCAATTCTATTTTATTTATTCTTGTAAGTCGCTCACCAAGATTTACACTATGGATGAGTTTTTGCTTAATCAATCTATGAATAGTGCTTTTTGAAATTCCAAATAAAACAACAGCTTCACTTACAGAAATAAATTCTCTATGCTGAAGAATAGCAATTTTATTTGCGTACTTCTCTAAAATCTTTTCTTTTTCCTGCAATTCTTTTTCTTGTTTTTTCCGTTCTTTTCCATTTTTACTTGCACATGAATTTGAACAAAAACGAGTTGTTATTGTTTTAGCTTCAAAGGGCTTATGACATTGCTCACAAACCTTTGGTATTTTCAATTTACTAAACCCCATTTTATTGCTATTAATGATTAATAAGCGTTTTAAGACTCACATTGTGGTAAATTATGACCCGATACAAATATGGTACAAAATTATAATTAAAAAATGAGAAAAACAAATAGTATGGATTAATTTAAAAATAAAAAAACTACTATAAACCAAGTGTTTATAGTAGTTTTTAATATTTACTAATCGTTGCTAATCAACGCTTATTTTACTTCTTCAAAATCTACATCTTGAACATTATTATCTCCTCCACCTTGTTGTTGATTAGTATTATCTTGATATTCTGCTCCTGAGCTAGATCCTCCTGCTTGTTGTGCTTTATAAATATCCTCTGAAGCACTCTTCCAAGCGTTGTTGATATTCTCTAAAGCTGTATCAATCGCTAAAATTTCCTTACTTTCATAAGCTTGCTTAAGTTCTTCCAAGCTACTTTCAATAGCAGATTTTTTATCTGCAGGAAGCTTATCTCCAAACTCTTTCAATTGTTTTTCTGTTTGGAAAATAAGAGCATCAGCCTCATTCATCTTTGTTGCTATCTCTTGAGCTTTCTTATCTGCTTCGGCATTAGCTTCTGCATCACGTTTCATTCTTTCAATTTCCTCTTGAGTAAGTCCAGAAGAAGCCTCTATCCTGATATCGTGAGTTTTACCTGTTCCTTTATCGGTAGCAGATACATTGATAATACCATTAGCATCAATATCGAAGATTACTTCAATTTGAGGAACTCCTCGTGGTGCAGGTGGGATACCATCTAAGTGGAAACGTCCAATAGTCTTATTGTCCGCAGCCATAGGTCTCTCTCCTTGTAGTACGTGGATTTCCACGCTAGGTTGGTTATCCGCTGCAGTAGAGAATATTTGTGATTTCTTAGTTGGGATAGTGGTATTAGCTTCGATAAGCTTTGTCATTACTCCTCCCATAGTTTCAATACCAAGAGATAGGGGGGTAACATCTAACAATAATACATCTTTTACATCTCCTGTAAGAACTCCTCCTTGGATTGCAGCTCCTATAGCTACTACTTCATCAGGATTTACACTCTTATTTGGCTTTTTACCAAAGAATTTTTCTACTGCCTCCTGAACTGCTGGGATACGAGTAGAACCTCCTACAAGGATTACCTCATTGATATCACTCACTTCAAGACCTGCATTCTCAAGAGCTTTTTTACAAGGTTCGATAGTACGAGCTACCAAATCCTCAATAAGTTGTTCAAACTTAGCACGGGTAAGGGTACGCACTAAGTGCTTAGGACCTGTAGCAGTAGCCGTGATATAAGGTAAATTAATTTCTGTCTGCATAGAAGAAGAAAGCTCTATTTTTGCTTTCTCAGCGGCTTCCTTAAGACGTTGAAGAGCCATCGGATCTTTACGTAAGTCTAAGCCTTCTTCTTTTTCAAATTCTTCAGCAAGCCAATTAATGATTTTCTCATCCACATCATCTCCTCCTAAGTGTGTATCTCCATCTGTAGAAAGCACCTCAAAAACACCATCTCCTAATTCAAGGATAGAAACATCGTGAGTTCCTCCCCCGAAGTCAAACACTACAATTTTATGATCATTATGTTGCTTATCTAGTCCATAAGCTAAGGCTGCAGCAGTAGGCTCATTAATAATACGTTCTACTTTTAGCCCAGCGATTTCTCCCGCTTCTTTAGTAGCTTGACGTTGTGCATCATTAAAGTATGCAGGAACGGTAATTACCGCACGACTTACGGTTTGTCCTAAGAAGTCTTCAGCAGTTTTTTTCATTTTCTGAAGAATCATAGCAGAGATTTCTTGAGGAGAATAGAGTCGTCCATCAATATCTACACGAGGTGTATCATTATCCCCTTGTTCTACAGCATAAGGCACACGTCCTATTTCCTTGCCTAATTCAGAGAACTTATTTCCCATAAAACGTTTTATAGAATAAATCGTTTTCTTAGGGTTGGTAACCGCTTGTCGTTTAGCTGCATCTCCTACTTTTATCTCGCCTCCTTCTACAAAGGCTACTACAGAGGGAGTAGTTCGCTTCCCTTCTGCATTGGTAATCACCACAGGATCATTACCTTCCATTACAGAAACACACGAGTTCGTGGTTCCTAAATCTATTCCAATAATCTTACTCATAATCGTATTTATCTTTTATCTTATTTTGTTATTACAATTCATTATTGTCAATGATTGTGCCAAAATGAATTTTGCGACAAATTGTCAGTATTATTGCCAATTAATTATAGACTTTCCTATTGAGAGAAGATACTCATTTGTCTTACTAAAATGCTTATTCCCAAACCAATACCCTCTATTAGCACTCAATGGGGAAGGATGTCCTGAGGTTAAGACATAATGTCTGTTTGTATCTATTAATGACACCTTTTTCTTAGCAAATCCACCCCATAGAAGAAAAACTACTTGTTGGCAATTACTGGAAATAGCCTCAATTACAGCATCTGTAAAGGTTTCCCAACCTTGATGTTGATGACTTCCTGCCTGATTAGCTCGAACAGTAAGCGTTGTATTGAGTAACAAAACTCCTTGTTTTGCCCAACGAACTAAATTACCACTTTCAGGATAAGGCAAATTCAAATCTTCCTGAATTTCTCTAAATATATTCACCAAAGAAGGAGGATGAGCTATTCCTTCATTAACCGAGAAACAAAGTCCATTTGCTTGATTTTCACCGTGATAAGGATCCTGCCCCAGAAGAACTACTTTTAAATTTTCAAAAGGACAAGCATCAAAAGCTAGAAAAATATCCTTACCCTTAGGATAGCAAATATGTTCTGTATATTCTTTCCTAACGAAATCTGTCAGTTTTTGAAAATAATCTTTTTCAAATTCTCCTGAAAGTAAATTTTTCCAAGAGGGAGCGATACGAACTTCCATTTTAATTCTCTAGTGTAGCCAAATATCGTTCTGCATCTAATGCTGCAATAGCACCACTTCCTGCGGCTATGACAGCTTGTCTATAATGCTTATCGGCAGCATCTCCCGCAACAAAAACACCTTCTACATTGGTACGCGATGAGCCTGGGATATTTACAATATACCCTTCCTTGTCTAAAGTAAGATATGGAGCAAATATATCTGTATTGGGCTTATGACCTATTGCCACGAAAAAGCCTGTAATAGAAAATTCTGTAACTTCTTGATTAACATTATTACGTACCTTTATAGAGGATACAAGTTGTCCATCTCCAATGATTTCTTCTGTTTCTGTATTGAATAAAATAGAAATATTTTCTGTATTACGTACACGATTTTCCATTATTTTTGAAGCACGGAAAGCATCGCGACGTACAATCATTGTTACTTTTTTACAGATTTTAGAAAGATACAATGCTTCTTCACAGGCTGAATCTCCAGCTCCTACAATAGCCACTTCCTGATTCCTATAGAAAAAACCATCACATACAGCACAGGCAGAAACTCCTCCTCCCACTTGCAAATAGTGCTGCTCAGAAGGTAACCCCAAATACTTAGCTGAAGCTCCTGTACTAATGATGATACTATCGGCATGAATTTCCTTATCCTCCACCCATACTTTGAGGGGTTTGGCAGAGAAATCTACTTTGGTAACCCAGCCAGAACGAATATCAGCCTCAAAACGACGTGCTTGCTCTTCAAGCTGCATCATCATCTCTGTTCCTGTAATTCCTTGCGGATAACCTGGAAAATTTTCCACCTCATTGGTAGTAGTAAGCTGTCCCCCGGGTTGTTCTCCTTGGTATAGAACAGGTTTCAAGTTAGCTCTTGAAGCATAAATAGCTGCAGTATATCCGGCGGGACCTGATCCTATAATCAAGCATTTTATTCTTTCTATTGACATAGTATAAGTTTTTATAATTAATTTGATTAGAAAAAGTTACCTAATCCTCATCTTCATTTTTAGGTTGCATTACAAAGGTTTCCATAAACTTAGTTGTATAATTTCCTGAAATATAATCAGGACTCTCCATTAGTTGTTTATGGAAAGGTATTGTTGTTTTAATTCCTTCAATAACAAATTCATCTAGAGCTCTTTTCATCTTAGCAATAGCTTCTTCTCTGGTTTGAGCTGTAGTAATAAGTTTAGCTATCATAGAATCATAATTGGGTGGAATCGTATATCCTGCATATACGTGGGTATCCAATCGTACTCCAAAGCCTCCTGGTGCGTGGAAAGCTGTAATCTTCCCTGGACAAGGTCTGAAGTCATTATAAGGGTCTTCCGCATTGATTCTACATTCAATTGCGTGTAATTTGGGTGTATAATTTTTACCAGAAATAGGCACTCCTGCAGCTACTAATATCTGTTCTCGTATTAAATCATAGTCAATAACCTGTTCTGTAATAGGATGCTCCACTTGAATACGAGTATTCATCTCCATAAAATAGAAGTTTCTATGTTTATCCACCAAAAACTCTATTGTTCCAGCTCCTTCATACTTAATAGATTCAGCTGCTTTAACAGCTGCTTCTCCCATTTTCTGGCGAAGTTCAGGAGTCATAAAAGGAGAAGGTGTTTCCTCTGTAAGTTTCTGATGTCTTCGTTGTACTGAGCAATCACGCTCAGAGAGGTGACAAGCTTTTCCAAATTGGTCTCCTACAATCTGAATTTCAATATGGCGAGGCTCTTCTATAAGTTTCTCCATATACATCCCGTCATTACCAAAAGCAGCTGCGGCTTCCTGAGTAGCACTTTCAAAAGCTTTTTCTAACTCCTCTTCTTTCCACACAGCACGCATTCCTTTTCCTCCTCCTCCTGCTGTTGCTTTTAACATTACAGGATATCCCATTTCTTTAGCTATTTTTTTAGCATCTTCCACATCCTTTAGGAGTCCATCAGAACCTGGAACTGTAGGCACTCCAGCAGCTTTCATTGTCGCTTTAGCAGTTGCCTTATCACCCATCTTATCAATCATTTCTGCAGAAGCCCCTATGAATTTTATTCCATTTTCAGCACAAATTTTAGAGAACTTAGCGTTTTCTGATAAGAAACCATACCCAGGGTGTATTGCATCTGCATTTGTTATTTCTGCCGCTGCAATAATATTAGTAATTTTCAGATAAGAATCCTTACTAGGAGCAGGTCCTATACAGACAGCCTCATCTGCAAATCTCACGTGAAGGCTTTCAGCATCTGCAGTAGAATACACTGCTACTGTCTTAATCCCCATTTCTCTACAGGTACGTATTACCCTAAGGGCAATTTCACCTCGATTAGCTATTAATATTTTCTTAAACATCTTTTTATATTTTGGAATCCTAACAAATGAAACAATCTACTATATAAAATTATATATAGTAGTGTATAAACCATTAACTTATGGAAGAAACTATGAAGGATCTACTAAGAATAGTGGTTGATCATACTCTACAGGAGAAGAATCATCTACCAATACTTTTACTATTTTTCCAGAGACTTCGGACTCTATTTCATTGAAAAGTTTCATTGCTTCTATCACACAAAGTGTTTGTCCTTGTACAATATTATCTCCAACTTCTACAAATAAAGGCTTATTAGGAGCTGGTCTGCGATAGAAAGTTCCAATAATTGGTGATTTTATTGTAATATATTTCCCATTCTCATCATCATCTTGATTTTTAGCAACAAGAGAAGCTGGATCACTTACAGGAACAGGTATCACTGGTGCTATAGGAAGCTGAGCTTGTGGAATTCCCTGTGTTACAACAGGTTGTTGCACATATACAGTCTCAGGTCTTCCTTCTTCTCCTGAAGTCTTAATGGTAATCTTTACATCCTCCATTTCTAACTTCACCTCACTAGCTCCTGACTTAGCTACAAATCTGATTAGGTTTTGAATATCTCTTAAATCCATAACAATTTATATTTCAATTGTGAATATTATTTTTTTATAATTAGTAAAATATATCTTCGTTTAAGGGGACAAAAATACTAAATTAATTTTACATACAATCTGATAAAGGTAAGATTTTAATATTTTTCAAACTAATTCCCTAAAATATACTGTAAAAACAAGACTTGCTGATTCTTAATCTTCTTTAAGAAATAGCAAGTCTTATTCTATGATTTATTATTTTCCTTTAGGGTCATATGCCCACTTAAGATAGATTGCTCCCCAAGTAAAACCTCCTCCAAAAGCAACAAAAATAACATTATCACCTTTCTTTAGCTGATTTTCATAGTCATAAAGAGCCAATGGAAGTGTTGCTGAAGTGGTATTCCCATAATGATGTATGTTAAGCATTACCTTTTCCATAGGAAGCCCCATACGCTGTGCGGTAGCATCTATTATACGCTTATTCGCCTGATGAGGAACAAGCCAATTAAGATTTTCTGCTGTAAGGTGATTTCTTTCTACTAGGATATCAGTAACATCTGCCATACGAGAAACTGCGTATTTGAACACTGTTTTTCCGTCCTGATAGAGATTATTTTTACCTTCTTTGATTGTATCTGCTGTAGTAGGTAGGATAGAGCCTCCCGCATCTATCTTCAAGAAATCCCTTCCCACACCATCACTACGAAGATATTCATCCTGAATACCTAATCCCTCATAGTTAGGTTCAAAAAGAACTGCCCCTGCCCCATCTCCAAAGAGAATACAAGTAGCTCGATCTGTATAATCTATGATAGAAGACATTTTGTCGGCTCCTATAAGAAGTACTTTTTTATACTTTCCAGATTCAATGTATCTGGCTGCAACAGACATTCCATAAAGAAAACTTGAACAAGCCGCCTGTAGGTCAACAGCAAAAGCATTCACAGCTCCTATTTGTGTAGCCAAATAAGCCCCTGAGATAGCTACTGGCATATCTGGAGTAACGCTTGCAAAAAGAATCAAGTCAATTTCTTCAGGGTTGGTTCCTGTTTTTCTAAACAAATCTTCAACCGCTTTTATTCCTAAGTAAGAAGCTCCTTTTCCTTCTTCCTTTAGTAATCTCCTTTCTTTTATACCAGTACGAGTTGTAATCCATTCATCTGTGGTATCTACCATCTTTTCCAAGAGTTGATTTGATAACACAAAATCAGGAACATAACCTCCTACGCCTGTAATTGCAGCTGTAATTTTTGTCATAATTATTTATAAATTTTAGATGCGAAAAGCAACTTACGAATTAAGGCGCAAGTTACGAAAAAAATGTGATATAGACAATATAATAATGATTTTTATATTTTTCAGGAAAAAATATCCTTTTTATTTCAGATAATGATATAAAAATATATTCTTAAAGATTCCTTGCGAGAAAATCCAATCTTTTAGAACAGCTTCTCTCACAAAGCCTATTTTTTCAAAAAGCTTTTGACTTGGCACATTATCCTCTGGTACATAAGCAATTACCTGATGAATAGCTAAAAAAGTGAAAGCGTACTGACATACCTGAAATAAAGCTTTAGCTCCTATCCCTCTATTACGATAAGAACTTAATATAACAATTCCTACCGAAATCCGCTTGTTCTTTGGATTAAAATCATATAAATCTGCACAACCTACTACTTGACCTTCACTAACGATTACCAAACGTAGTTGCTTAGTCTGATAGATATCCAAATGAGCATTACTAATAAATTCCCTTAACAAATAACGTGAAAAAGGAGCTTGTGTCTCACTTATTTCCCATAATGCCTTATCATTTTCCAATTCATATAAGAAATCTATATCTTCAGGCTCAAGAGCTCTTAAACTAACCATTTTTATACGCTAATTGTCCCCTCAAAAGTAAACTCTGCTGTTCCTATGAGCCAAATATTAGTATATTCTTTAATTTTTAATCCTAAAAATTCTTTCTTAACTTCAAAAGTCACTTCTAGATTTCCTCCTTGAGTCTCTAGTATAATATATTCAGCTTTTGTTTTCCCTGATTTGTGCATCGCAATAGCTGTTGCCACTGCTCCCGTTCCACAGGAATAAGTCTCGTCCTCAACTCCTCGCTCATAAGTACGTACTTTAAAGCGATTTTCAGCAATAGGCTCTACAAAATTGACATTAATACCCTCTATATTAAAAGGTGTTCCATAACGGATTTTTGCTCCTTCTCTCTTTACATCAAGCTCAGGAAGATTTTTTACTATTTCTACATAATGAGGAGAGCCTGTATTCAATGATAATCCTTTTTTTACCTTATTTATCTGATTAACATCCTGCATCTGTAGATGAATCATTCCATTTTTAAAAAGTGCTCTATGGAGCCCGTCGGGAGCCGAAAAAGTAGTTTCATCTTTTTGGATAAGCCCTAATTTGTAGGCAAAAGCAACAATACAACGTCCTCCATTACCACACATTGTGCTAGGATTCCCATCTGAATTATAATATACCATTGCAAAATCATTCTCTTTGTCTTCTTCTAAGAGAATCAGCCCATCAGCTCCTATTCCAAAACGCCTATGGCAGAGGTTAGCCACCAATTTAGGGTCTCCTTTAGGAAATGTTTTCATTCGATTATCTATCATTATAAAATCATTTCCTGTTCCTTGATATTTAAAAAATCGGATTACTCTCATATCATCTTATTTTGAAGTTATTTTATTGTGCTTTAGGTAAGAATATTTCTGCTAACATACAACGAGCACTTCCACCACCACATATCTCTATAGTGGAGAGATTACTATAGATAATTTGAGTATGCTTCTCTATAGCCTCTATTTGCTGAGGAGTAAGTGCGTTATAAGCGGTCTCACTCATCACTAGGTAAGTGTGATCTTTCCCTTTGACCTGCAACATATTTCCTACAAAATAATCCACTTGCTCACTACTGATGGTTATAATATCTTTATGGTCATTTTTCAAGTGAGAAAGTACATTCTTACGCTCACTTTTATCAGAAATAACCTCTGGACAAATAATGGCGAAGTCCTTTCCTATTGCCATCATCACATTGGTATGGTAAATGGGCTTGTTTTCTCCTTCCTTTTGCTGAATCGCAGTAAAAATAACCGGTGTATATTCAAAATCTTCACAGAATTCAATAAAAAGCTCTTCATTAGCTCTTGGAGAAAGCGCACAATAAGCCTTTCTATGAACTCTATCTAATACCATTGCCCCTGTACCTTCTAGGAAAATAGCTTCTTGTTCTGCAATGGTATAATCAAATACATTCTCAATGAGAAAACCTTCTTGTTCTACTATATCAAGAATATCTTCCCTGCGCTCCCTCCTACGGTTCTCTGCGAACATAGGATAGAGAGCTACATCTCCATTATTATGAAAACTAATCCAATTGTTAGGAAATACCGAATCTGGAGTATCATTTTCATAAATATCCTCTACCTGAATTACTTTTACGCCTACTTTTTGTAATTTATCCACAAGAGCATCAAATTCTTGCTGAGCTTTATGATTGATTTCCTCTTGGGTAATATTTATTCCTTTCTGGAAGTAGTTATTGACCATTGTCTCTTCATTTGTCCTAAAACGAACTGGACGAATCATCAAGACAGTATCTGTAATTTGCTTTTTCATTCTATGCTTTTATTCTTCAAATAAATGCCAAAAGTACATTATTTTTTTCTTACACCCAAATTTTTCCCAAAATTTCCGTAAATTTCTTTACAAAAAATCATTATAAGCCTTCATTTACATAAAGGCTTATAATGAATCTAAGTATTCTACTGCCCTAATAAATAAGCAAAAATAAGAGGCGCAACGATGGTAGCATCGGACTCGACAATAAATTTTGGTGTATCAATATCTAGCTTACCCCAAGTAATTTTTTCATTAGGAACAGCTCCTGAGTAAGAACCATAACTTGTTGTAGAATCAGATATTTGGCAGAAATAAGACCAGAAAGGTACTTCTTCCCATTCCAAATCCTGATACATCATAGGCACCACACAGATAGGGAAATCTCCAGCTATTCCTCCTCCTATCTGGAAGAAACCTACTCCTTTCCCTGTAGCATTCTTCCTGTACCATTCTGTAAGGTACATCATATACTCAATTCCAGACTTAACTGTAGAAGCTTTGAGGTTTCCTTTAATTACATTTGCTGCAAAGATATTTCCTGTGGTAGAATCCTCCCAACCTGGACAAACAATAGGTAAGTTCTTCTCTGCTGCTGCTAATATCCAAGAATTTTTAGGATCTATTTCGTAATACTGTTCTAATACTCCAGATTTTACAACTTGGTAAAGAAATTCATGAGGAAAATAACGCTCTCCTTTTTCTTCTGCCTTATGCCATACTTCTTCCAGATGCTTCTGTAAGCGACGAAAAGCTTCTTCCTCAGGGATACAAGTATCAGTAACACGATTATAGTGACTATCTAAGAGTTCTCTCTCCTGCTCAGGAGTAAGATCTCGATAATGAGGCACTCGCTTATAGTGAGAATGAGCTACTAAGTTCATAACATCTTCCTCCAAGTTTGCCCCTGTACAAGAAATAATATCCACCTTTCCTTGACGTATCATTTCTGCTAATGAAATACCTAATTCTGCTGTACTCATAGCCCCTGCCAGAGCAATCAGCATTTTACCTCCTTCTAGCAAATGCTGTTCATAACCTTTGGCTGCATCTACTAAGGATGCTGCATTAAAATGTAAAAAATTCTTCTCAATAAATTGAGAAACTGGACCTTTATTCATTGTTAAAAAATTTATTCTTATTTATCAAATAGACTAAAAAACTACTAGAATGGATAGTTTATCCCAATATTGATAACAAAATCCGAGAATTTCACTTTATTCTTCCAGTGAGATTCCGCATACATAGAAGGATCATAGAGCTTTAGCCCGAAATCCCCTCTGATTACAAAATAATTCATATCATAACGCAAACCAAACCCTGTACTTAGGGCTATATCTGTGATATCTGAGAAACTATCTAGTTTATAATTAGTGTCTTTTTCATCATCAAGTAAGTGCCAAATATTTCCTGCATCTAAAAATAATGCTCCCTTTAATGCTCCCATCAGAGTAAAACGATATTCGGCATTGGCTGTAAATTTGAAATTAGCTTCATTGAATTCCAGAGATGATCCTGAACGACCTGGACCCAGTGAATAAGCTCTCCAACCTCTATTATCATTAGATCCTCCTGCAAAATAACTACGAGAAAAAGGAATGTTCTTTCCATTTCCATAAGGCATTGCAAATCCCACAAAAGCACGAAAAGCAAAGACATCTGTATTCTTTTTTCTCAGAGATACAGGATAATGCTTTATATATTCCAATTCTGCCTTAGCATACTGTGCATAAGCCACATCTAGGAACTTACGCTCCCCTTGCTCATCTGTCGGGAGCTTCCTAATCAGGTTAAAAAGATGAGGAATATTCCCTGCTGTTTCTACCTTTACCCGAAATTGTTCATATGTTGGCTCATAATAGTTCATCGTATTATTAGACATATAGGTAAAACTAGATGCCAAAACCAAATCATTCTTTGTCAATCGATAAAACCGTTGGAAAATATTATAAAGTTCATTGGTATCTTGTGGATAACCAGGATATCCTCCTTGTAAAGATGTAAAAATAGCATAAAGGGCAGCTCTGGTATCATCCAAGTTTCCATTGGCATCCATATAAAATGAGGATGCATTATGCCTCCTAGCAAGAGTATTCAAAGCTAAATAAGAGGAACGATATATACGGAAATAATTTTCTGGATTCCTATTATGTACATATTCTATATCTAGGAGCTCTAATATATTTTTATTAACTGTATTAGGATTCCAAGTATAACGGAGCACTCCTGAAGTTTTTTGCTTATCTAAACCTATATTTTGCTGAGTACTTGTGGAGAATTGTAGGATTGTCTGTGGCGTTTTAGAATAAGGAATAAGAGATTCTACTCCTCCAAAGAACCAAATTCGGGGAATCGTAAGGCGTAATCCTCCCCCATATTCAAAAACATTAAAGAAAGCCGAAGAACCATCTAAAAACTCTTGTGCCCCCATTGTAACTCTTGGAGTAAATTCAAGTGTCTCAGCTCCCCTGAACACATTCCGTGCTAGAAAAGAAGTACTGAACCCTATACCAAATTCCTGAATAGACGAGCGAGAGAGCTCTGTATTAGTTTCTATAGAAAACCTAGAAAGAGGCTCCAAATAGATACTAGCAACAAGTGTTTTTTGTGAAGAATCAGAAGGAAGATAATGGTACTGAATATTAGGATATTTGAATGTTCTGAGGTTATTAATCTGCCTATAGGCATTATTACGATCTATATCTCTATAAATAGTACTAGAACGTAAGGCTATAGCATCATAAAGTGTCTGTTTTCGATAACGTAATTTATTTCGATAATAATAAGTAATTCCTTTGTACTGGATAGAATCATAAGGAGTTTCTTGTGCCGTATTATAATCGGTATAAAGATATACTTTCTTAATATGATGGACTTGATAGGGTGTTTCCTTGGGTGGGTCTACGGAACGATCTGTAGCATTTGCTATAGTCGTTGTTACATTGATTAATGAATCCCTTACAGAAGCTACAGTATCACGTGCAATAGTAAATTCTATAGCACTCTGTTGGAAATTATAAAATCCATTATTACGGAGAAGAGTTGTAATACGCGCACGTTCATTAGCAAATTTCTCTAATGAATAGGGTTCTTTTGCCTTTACAAGCCTTTCTGATAAATGTTGATTATATAATGAATCTACCTCAGGAGAGAGAATACGCGTAGAAAGTGTATCTATATGATATTGCATACCTTTATCTATAGTATGTATAACAGCCACCTGCTTTTCTTTTTCCAAAGGAAGTATATCATAATGGGTTTTACTATTGAAATAACCTATACTATTGAAATATGCTTTGAGTGTCTGAGAAGATTTATGTGTTAGAAGCGTATCCAATAATACTGGAGCTTGTCCCATTTGCTGTAACATTCTATCCTTTCCTGATATCAGAAAGGACTTCCCTAGGCGTTGTGTTTGTTTTTCTGATAGAAATTTACTGAGAAAACGATGCCATTTGGGATGGTTTTCGAGCCATTTTTGATAATTCTCTTCTGCCTTATCATCTGCTAGATTATAAATATATAATCCCAGAGGAATTCCTAGAATCCTTGAATTGGGTTCCTGCTGAAGATAACCATAGATATGAGCGTTCTTAGGTTTTTTATCATCTACAGTAATATCATTCTTACGTAGAAGAAGAGCACCCTGAGGTACTTTCTTTGTAGAATTACACCCTAAAACACCAATAAAAAGGACTAATAATAGTACTTTCTCTACAAATTTACACTTCATCCGATGAGTTCAAAAATTCGGCTCAAAATTACAAATTTTATATGATGTAAAAAGTATAAAAATACGTTAATTCATCTGATTTTCCAAAAAAATATTTTGGGTGTATTTTTTCCTATTAAAAAAAGTTTGTATTCTATAATTTTTTTCTTGTGAAAAATTTGTTTTTTAGAAGAAAATATTATACTTTTGCAGTCGGAAATGGTAATTAGAAGAGGTAGAGGGCAGTTAAGTCCTCTTTTTTTATAAAATTATGAACTTAAAAGAACGAGTAAAAGAACTTATAGACAAGGGATTAGAACAAAATACAAGCCTTTTTCTTATTGATTTTTCAATAGGAAAAGATAACCTTATTAAGGTAATAATTGATGGTGACAATGGAGTTTCTATTGAGGATTGTGTAGCCTTAAGCCGAGCCATTGAGCATAATTTGGATAGAGAAGAAGAGGATTTTTCCTTAGAAGTAAGTTCTTGTGGTATTCTTGCTCCTCTGACTTTGGAAAGACAATATGTTAAAAATAAAGGAAGAGAAATAGAAATACAGACCCTTAATGAAAAACATATAGGAACTATTGAAAAAGTAGAAGAAGGTATTCTTTCTCTTATAGTTACTTCCAAACAACCCAAACCCAATGGAAAAGGAAAAGTTACAATTACTGAAACCCTCCTTTTTCCTATAAAAGATATTAAAGAAGCAAAATTAAAATTAAAATTTTAAATACTCTATGGAAAATAATCTTGATTTGATTGAATCCTTTTCAGAATTTAGAGATGACAAACTCATTGACAGAGAAGCACTAATGTCCATACTAGATGAAGTGTTCAAAACTGCTTTGAAGAAAAAATATGGATCTGACGAGAATTTTGATATTATTATTAATCCTGACAAAGGAGATATTGAAATCTGGCGAAATCGCATCATTGTAGATGATGGAATGGTCGAAAATCCTAATGCCGAAATTCCATTGAGTGAAGCCTTAAAAATAGAATCAGACTTTGAAGTAGGCGAAGAAGTATCCGAAGAAGTAAAAATCAGCCAATTAGGAAGAAGAGCTATCTTGGCTTTGCGCCAAAACTTAATGTCAAAAGTACACGAATACGATAATAATACAGTATATAGAAAGTTCAAAGATCTTATAGGAAGTATCTATTCCGCTGAAATCCATCATATCAAGGGAAAAACTGTTATTCTACTAGATGATGAAGGAAATGAAATATTACTTCCCAAAGACAGACAAATTCCATCTGATTTCTTTAAAAAAGGAGAAAATACAAAAGGAATTATTGAATCAGTTGATTTCAAAGGAAATAAACCCGTTATCATTCTTTCCCGTACTTCTCCTCTATTTCTAGAACGCCTCTTTGAGCAAGAAATCCCTGAAGTGGCTGATGGACTTATTACCATTCAGAAAGTAGCCCGTATCCCTGGGGAAAAAGCCAAAATAGCTGTTGATACTTATGATGATCGTATAGACCCAGTGGGAGCTTGTGTAGGTGTGAATGGAGCTCGTATTCGTGGAATAGGAAGAGAATTAGGTAATGAAAATATTGATGTAATTAGCTTCTCTAATAACCCTAGTCTATTTATTACTAAAGCACTAGCACCTGCTAAAATTACTTCTATTTCAATAAATGAAGAAAACAAACACGCTGAAGTTTTACTAGCCTCTGAAGAAGTTTCCAAAGCTATTGGTAAAGGAGGAAGTAATATAAGATTAGCTAGCCAACTAACTGGTTATGAGATTGATGTATTCAGGGAAGGAGCTGAAGAAGATATTGAACTCTCTGAGTTTGAAGATGAAATAGAACCTTGGATTATTGAAGAATTCCGTAGAATAGGGCTTGATACAGCCAAGAGTGTATTAGAATATAGTGCTGAAGAACTTGAAAAACGAGTTGATTTAGAACGTGAAACTATAGAAGAGGTTTTACAAATTCTCAAAGAAGAATTTGATAACTAACAAACTTAACCATTTCTCACAAAACCACAACAAAATAATAAATAAAACGAGCTTAAAAATTTTATGGCTGAGGACAAAAGATTAAATAAAGTAGTAAAAGAATACAACATTTCTTTGGAAAGAGTAGTTGAATTTCTCAAATCAAAAGGACATATTATTGAGTCTAAACCTAATACAAAAATTCCAGCAGAGTTTATCTCTCTGCTAGATAAAGAATTTGGTTCAGATAAGAAAAGTCGTGAAACTTCTCAGGAGATTAGCGAGGAGCAGCGTAAGGAAAAAGAAGCTATCCGCCAAGAACAATTAGAAAAAGAAAAACGCGAGAAAGAAAAGCGAGAAAGAGAACAACAGGAAATCATTCGTGCTAAGGCTTCTATCGCAGGTGCTAAGATTGTCGGAAAGATAGATCTAGAGCAACCTAAGAAAGAAACCCCAGCTCCTATTTCTATTACTCCTGAAGAAACGTCTATTCAAGCTGAAGAGACTCCTAAAGTAGAGAAAAAAACTCTAGAGGATGAAATCATTACCTCTGAGGACAAAAATTCCAAGAAAGAAAAACACAAACAAAAGGAAAAAGATAAGAAAGAAACCAAAGATTCTCTTTCCAAACAAGATAAAGAACTTATAAACAAAAACAGAGAACTCCTCTCTGGAAAAGCTCCATCCTCCCATAAAGAAACTCCTAAAAAGGAAGAGAAAAAAGAACTTCCTGAACCTGAAATTATTGAAACCAAATATACCAAACTAACAGGTCCTAAGCTCGTAGGAGAAAAAATTGATTTGTCTCAATTTGATCGTCCCAAGAAGAAGAAAACAAAAGAAAAAGATAAAAAAGAAGCTACTGCTACCACCACTAATGGTGATAAGCAAGGAAAGAAAAAAAGAAAACGTATTCAGTCGGACAAAGAGAATATATCTAATTCTCCTTCTCAAAAAAACAACTACAAGGAAAAAGACAAAAAACCTAAGAAGGAAAATAAGATTTTTGTAAAAACAGAACCCACTGAAGAAGAAGTTCAAAAGCAAGTTAGAGAAACTCTTGAAAAACTACAAGGTAAATCTATAAAATCTAAAGGAGCTAAGTATCGTAAAGAGAAACGAGATAGCCACAGACTTAAAACTGAAGAAGAAATAGCTCTACAAGAGAAGGAAAGCTCTATCCTAAGAGTAACAGAGTTTGTTACAGTGAATGAACTCTCTGTAATGATGGATGTTCCTGTGAATAAAGTAATTGGAGCTTGTATGTCTCTAGGTATTTTTGTTACAATGAACCAGCGATTAGATGCTGAGACACTTACCATTGTGGCTGATGAATTTGGATTCCAAGTAGAATTCTCTACTGCAGATATAGAAGAAGCTATTCCTGTAGAAGAAGATCGTCCAGAGGATTTGGTTACCCGTGCTCCTATTGTTACTGTAATGGGACATGTTGACCATGGAAAAACATCTCTCCTAGATCATATCCGAAATGAAAATGTAATTGCAGGAGAAAGTGGAGGAATTACACAGCACATTGGGGCTTACTCTGTAACATTAAAGAGAAGTCAGAAACATATTACTTTCCTTGATACTCCTGGTCACGAGGCTTTTACAGCTATGCGTGCACGTGGAGCCCAAGTTACTGATATTGCAATTATTGTTATCGCTGCTGATGATGATATTATGCCTCAAACCAAAGAGGCTATCAGCCACGCTCAGGCTGCTGGTGTTCCTATTATTTTTGCTATCAATAAAATAGACAAACCTACAGCTAATCCTGAAAAAATAAAGGAACATCTGGCTAATATGAACCTTCTTGTGGAAGAATGGGGTGGAAAAATCCAATCACAAGATATTTCAGCTAAGAAAGGAATTGGAGTAAGTGATCTACTAGATAAAGTACTTCTTGAAGCTGAAATGCTTGAACTAAAAGCAAACCCCAACAAACACGCATTGGGTACTGTAGTGGAAGCTTTCCTTGACAAAGGACGTGGGTATGTTTCTACAGTTCTAGTACAGGAAGGAACCCTAAAAGTAGGAGATTATGTACTTGCAGGAACACATTCTGGAAAAATCCGTGCAATGCACGATGAACGAGGAAAAGCTGTTAAGAAAGCTATCCCTTCTACTCCTGTATCTATACTAGGACTTGATGGAGCTCCTCAAGCAGGAGATAAGTTCTATGTTTTTGAAGATGAAAAAGAAGCAAAACAGATTGCCGCTAAACGTACCCAATTACTTCGCGAACAATCAGTTCGTACTCAAAGACATATTACCCTTGATGAAATTGGTCGTCGTATTGCTCTAGGAGACTTCAAGGAACTCAATATTATCCTCAAAGGGGATGTGGATGGTTCTGTAGAAGCTCTTACAGATTCTTTCCAAAAATTATCTACTGAGGAAATCCAGATATCTATTATTCACAAAGGAGTAGGAGCTATTACAGAGTCTGACGTTCTTCTCGCTTCAGCTTCTAATGCTATTATTGTAGGATTTAATGTTCGTCCTATGACCAATGCACGTGCTTTAGCTGAAAAAGAAGAAATAGATATCCGAACTTACTCTATTATCTATGATGCTATTAATGACCTGAAATCAGCAATGGAAGGTATGCTATCCCCTGAGATGAAAGAGGAAGTTACAGGAACCGTAGAAATTCGTGAATTATTTAAAATTCATAAAGTGGGTACCATTGCTGGATGTATGGTTACCGATGGTAAGATATTCCGCAACTCTAAAATACGCCTAATCCGAGAAGGTGTGGTTATATTCACTGGTGAACTAACCTCTCTCAAGCGTTTCAAAGACGATGTGAAAGAAGTCTCCAAAGGATATGATTGTGGATTACAAATAAAGAACTATAATGATATCAAAGAAGGAGACATTATCGAAGCTTATCAAGAAGTAGCTGTTAAGAAAAAAATATAACTCTTATGAAATCTCAAATAGAAATAGCAAAAGAAATAGCTGGTTTATTGCTAGAAATTAATGCAATTAAGCTAAGTCCTAAGGAGCCCTTTACGTGGGCTTCTGGATGGAAATCTCCTATCTATTGTGATAACCGTATCCTACTTTCCTACCCGAATGCAAGAGAAAGGGTAGCCAATGCTATGGTTGCTTATATCAAGGCTCAATATCCTGAAGCTCAGCTTATAGCGGGTGTTGCCACAGGAGCTATTGGAATAGGAATGTTGGTAGCAGATCGGTTAAATCTACCTTTTGTATATGTGCGTCCAGAACCTAAGAAACACGGACGGCAGAATCAAATAGAAGGTAGTTTTTCTAAAGGAGAAAAAGTAGTTGTTATAGAGGATCTTATCAGTACAGGAATGAGTAGCATCAATGCTGTAAGAGCCCTGAGAGATAGTGAATTAGAAGTACTAGGAATGGTAGCAATTTTCTTCTATCAGTTCTCTATTGCTTCAGAGAATTTCTCCAAAGAAAAAGTAGAATTATACCCTCTTAGTCAGTATGAATATCTGTTGGAGGAAGCTAAAGAAAGAAAATATATATCACAAGAGGATATAGAAACGCTTTCTCACTGGCGATTGGCTCCTGATAAATGGAATTAATTATGAAGATAAATGCCCCTACTATTATCGTTTCACAAGAGATAGCCTCTATTTTTCAAAAATTAGAAAATCCTTCTCTCTTTGAATCCCTAATGCCTGATAATCTGGCTCATTTTTCTTCACCTGATGAAAATTCTTTCTCTTTCTCTCTAAAGGGAATGCCTGAAATTTTTCTAGAGAAGAAGTTGGTAAATCCATATAACCAGATTACCTATGGAGCAAAAGAAGGAAAACTTCCTTTTGCTCTTAACATTTCTTTTTCTCCTATTAATGATAAGGAGACTAGTGTTTCATATAGTTTTGAAGGAGAATTTAACCCTATGGTTGCCTTAATGGTGAAATCACCCATTACTAAACTTTTAGAAACAATGGCTGAAAAAACAAAATCTCTATGAGAAATGCTAGATCCATTATGCTTTTCTATGGGATTCTTTCGGGAATTATAAGTATTGGACTTACTCTATTACAATATTTTACCAATTCTTATAATGGAAGCCCCTTATCTGTAATTCTTTTTGGGGTTATCCCTATTTTTTTACTTGTTTTTTCTGTTTTTATGGGTATTTATCAGAGTAAAAACAGAAGTTTTCGACAAATGATGAAAATAGGATTAGGTATTTCTATCTTATTTGCTATTATCACAGGAATATTTTGGATATTTATGATAAAATATATCTATCCAGAACTTTTGGATATACTTAATCAGATTCAGTTAGAAGCTTTTAGCAAGAATAACCCTGATATCTCGATCCAAGAATTAGAAAATATGAAGGTCAGTATGGAAGAGAACAAGTCTGCTTGGGTGCAATTTAACTCTTCTGTAATGAGAAATATACTTTTTGGGTTAATTATATCTCTTTTAGGAAGCTCATTTTTTAAGATTATTCAAAGAAAATAAGATGCAATTATCTATCATTATTCCTCTATTCAATGAAGAAGAATCTTTATTAGAACTACATCAATGGATTCAAAAAGTGATGATTACTAATAAATTTTCTTATGAAATCATATTCATAGATGATGGAAGTACTGATTCCTCTTGGCAAGTTATAGAAAATATAAGTAAGCAGGATAAAAATGTAAGAGGTATTCGTTTTCTTAAAAATTATGGAAAATCACAGGCTTTGAATGCAGGTTTTGCTGAAGCTAATGGAGAAGTAGTAGTTACAATGGATGCTGATTTGCAAGATAGTCCTGAGGAAATTCCTGAGCTTTATCGAATAATTACAGAAGAAAAATTTGACCTTGTTTCGGGATGGAAGAAAAAGCGTTATGATCATAAACTCACAAAAAATCTTCCTTCAAAACTCTTTAATTGGGCTGCTAGAAAAGTATCTGGACTCTCCCTACACGACTTTAATTGTGGGCTAAAGGCCTATCGAAGAGATGTTATCAAGAATATAGATGTGAGAGGAGAAATGCATAGGTATATTCCTGTATTGGCAAAATCTGCTGGATATGAAAGAATTACAGAGAAAGTCGTACAACATCAGGCTAGAAAGTATGGGCATACCAAATTTGGGATAGAACGATTTATTAATGGCTTTTTAGACCTGCTTACTATTGCTTTCCTATCTAAATTTGGCAAGCGTCCTATGCACCTTTTTGGAGCTTTGGGAATATTGATATTTTTTATTGGGTTCTACTTTGCCTTTTACCTAGGAGTGGATAAACTTTTTATCAATCCTACTCATCGGCTTATTACCGACAGACCTGAGTTTTTTATAGCCCTAACCACAATGATTATTGGAACACAATTTTTCCTTGTCGGCTTCCTAGCTGAGCTTATTTTAAGAAACAAAGATCCCGAAAAAAGATATTCTATTCGAAAAACTATTAATTAATTTAACTTTCAAAATATGAGATATTTTTATATTTTTTCATTATTTTCTTTATTTGCTTGTAACAATACTCCCAAGGAATCTTCTCAGGTAAAGGAAGAAACCTCTGTGCAATCCAATACCTCCGCCGAACAAGGTATTCGTTATGAAGGAGTTATACAAACAGAAACTAAGGAATTGGTTGATACAACTATCATATTGAGTAACAATAATGAATATACCAAAACTGTAATATTCCCTGATCATAAACCTACTACCTATAAAGGAAAATTCGAATGGAATGGTGCTGATAAAACCATTGCTCTTATAGGAGAAAATGGAGGAAAGGAATATTACAAGGTAGATGCTCAAGTACTCATCTATTTGCCTGACCCCAATAAAAAGATGACTCCTGAAGAAGAAGATCTCTACACTCTACACCAGAAGTAATTCATCTTTTCTGCATAGAAAGAATAAAATTATTTTTAACAATATTAGGACAGTAGCTCAATTGGGTAGAGCAGGTAATGGTAAGATTATTTCCTTGTGAGGTCAATTACCATTTACTTCTGAGCTTCTAACTCCCTGGTTGCGGGTTCGAATCCCGTCTGTCCTACAAAAACAACTAAGAAAGGTCAAATAGAAGTTACTTCTCTCTTTTAGGTTAAGATTTACTTCTGTGATTACCTTTCTTTTTTATTGTATCACACTATGGGAAAAACAATCAACATACAAAAAGTTGCCATTAGGCAAAACGCCCTTTATATTCCTGATACTATGGTCTCACAAAGAGCCATACAGCCAGGTACCTTGGAACTAGTAGCTGCCCTACACCAACATGGTTTTGGGGTTACTGAAGACCTTTTGCATGCTATCAATGGTACTACCAATGAGTATCGTCAGTCTGTTGTCAAGGTGATAAAAGAGGTACTTCATGTAAAACTCAACTGGGCGCCCCTTATCAAAAACTGGGAAGTGCCTACAGAGGAAAGCTTCATAGATCACCTCATCACTGCTTTCTATAATCAATATCCTGATTTGATAAAGTCTGACAACTATGTCAGCTATTGGTATGATTATGATGATTACTACGAAGCAAATGATATTAAGGACTACAATAGAGAATATTTCACTCCCAAACATGAGCGCTTTTTAGCTTGTGGACACTATATTCCTTATGGTACTTTCCCACTGTGGCGCTATAATGGTTGCCCTTTCTGTGGAACCCCTTTTGAGACTGGTAAGATAGAACATACCGAGCAGGGTAGCAAGCTCAAGATCCTTGACCTATGGCGTGAGGCGGAGGCCAATACCTTTTTCCAAAACCTATTAAGTTCCAAAACAGCCTTGGATGCCACTCAGGCCGATTCCCTTAAGCTGCTGTTACCTTATTTCTCGCTGGCTGCTGAGACTCATATTGGTATGAAGGAGACACTTGTCTTGGTGGTAGATAGCTATATTGCTCAGGGTAAGGAGGCTGAGGCAGGAGCTTGCTTTAGCTCCCCTACCGATATATTGCGCTATTTGTGGTATAAGAAAACCAGCTTTTTACAAATTGTAGAGCCTAAGACCATCATCAAGAAAGAAGCGCAAAATCATAGCCATATCACAAAAATTTTAGACAAACGCCTCTCTGCCAAAGAAAGGGCGCAAAAAGGACTCAAGCTCAAATACTCTCGCCAAGAATGTGCAAGAGTAGCGCGTTGGCTCAATGCCTTACCGCTTTCAGCGGAAAAGGCGTGTGAGATCATGCACCCTAAGCGTGAGATGTGGGTGCGCTTTATCCGTGCCTTACGCTTGGCGGAATACAGCAAGAAGAAGGGCTTTGAAAAGCTCGCTACTCTTTTGGACGTATTCTATAATGAGCGTTATAGTGTATGGCAAGCCGAGCTGAATGCTGCTTACCTGAATATGGATAGCGAAAAGGCTTTTTCCTTGCTTAAACAGCGTCCTGGGGTCTTTGCTCGTTCTCTCTTTGCTTGTATGCTTTGGCTGGGAGCTGACGAGACACTCAATGCCTTCAAGGAAATCATAGACCAAGTGCCTAGTCGCCTACTCTTTACCCTAAATATGTATGCAGATTTGTACTTTAGCAAAGAGGGCAAACGCAGCGTACAGACTATTTTGGGAACTCGAGTAGAAATCCCTAAGCACCCTTTGGTTGTGGGAAGCTATAATGAGGAACAGTTGGCTGAGATGAAGGCTAAGATAGAAGATCTTTGCTTATGGACAATACAGCATCAGTTCGCTAAGGAGGAAAATAAGAACCATTTTATCTATATAGACCCACAACTCTACCATATACCGCTACCTATAGGTGATAGAAGCCATAATGTACATGACTTCAATGCAACCCTTATGGGTACTCGTTTCCCATTAGAGGGTAATGAGATACGCCTTTTTATGCAATGGGGGAAAGACCTGCCAGCTCAAGACTTGGATATGGACTTGTCCTGCCGTATTATCTATAAAGACAGAACAGACATCTGCTATTTCCACAATCTTACCACCTTAGGTTGCCAGCATAGTGGGGATATCCGCAGTATTCCTGATAAGGTAGGTACGGCCGAGTATATCAATATTGATGTCAATACCCTACGCCAGCACAAGGCTAAATATGTACTTTTTACCTGCAATGCGTATTCCAATGGTGCTTTGTCGCCTAACTTAGTCGTAGGTTGGATGGATAGCAAGCATAAGATGAAAGTATCCGAACGTACAGGGGTTGCTTATGACCCTTCTGCGGTGATTCATCAGGTGCGTATTACTCAGCCCTTACAGAAGGGACTCCTTTTTGGGGTGTTGGATGTAGAGGCTAAGGAGATTATCTGGATGGAACTCCCTTTCCAAGGACAGGTAGCCCAAGCACTTTCTATAAGTGGCGTAAAAACGCTCTTAGAGAAACTCAACAGTAAGCTCACCATTGGTAACCTACTGGCGATCAAGGCTGAGGCACAAGGTCTACAGATAGAGACAGATCCTGCCCTTGCCGATGAGGTATATGATATGCAGTGGGTAGCTCAAGGTAATGTCAGCACTTTTTTATTAACATAAACAATATAAAATCTTAAAAATATATTTTTATGAAGACCCCTATCTATTGTATGCCTGGTATGGGAGCCTCTTCTCGTATTTTCGAACATTGGAAAGATTCTGAACTATATGAGTTGCATTTATTGGATTGGGAAGAACCCAATGAAAGGGAATCTTTAGAAGAGTATGCACAAAGGATAGCCCAGAAAATCACTCTCCCCTCTCCTATTCTATTAGGAGTTTCTTTTGGAGGAATTTTAGTACAGGAGATAGCAAAAATTATCCCTGATTGCCGTGGAATTATTCTCGTTTCTACTATAAAATCAGAAAAAGAACTCCCGCTTTGGATGAAAATATGTAAAAATATGAAATTACATTATATTTTCCCTATCAAATGGATTGCTTCTTTACGACTTTGGGAAAAAACAAAAAGATATGAACGATTATATAAGAAATATATAAGTATAACCACTCCTAATTACCTTTCTTGGGTTGTTATTTCTATTTTAAATTGGAAAGTTACCCCAACTACTATACCCATTATTCATATCCAAGGAGATAAAGATTGGGTTTTCCCTATTAAATATATAAAAAATTGCATCACAATAAAAGGAGGAACACATATTATGACCATCAATCGATTCCGTTGGTTTAACGAACATTTGCCTATTTTACTAGAACATTTTAAAGTATAAATTTATATTTAATAAAAAATAAACTTTTATTTCTTGCTTTCTTAGTTATTAATTCTTATTTTTGCGATTTATTTCAGTAGAATATTCCATTGAAAATAATCATTAATAAAGACAATTAATATGCTAACAAAGTCTCCCCTTTTCTATTACAATATTATTCGTAAAAAATATAAAAATTCTTATCTAGCAGAGGATGATAACCAGATTATCATTGGAATAGATTGTGATTACATAGATGCTTATCAGTATAGTTACTCTTCTTTAGAGAATTATTACCAGCAACAGGTTTCTATAGCTCCTTTTGCAGGATTATTTGGTGTTTTTGCCTATGAAACTATTCATTTTTTTGAAAAAATAGAACATAAAAGTAACTCTCAATATGAATTTCCTGCTTTTGTATTTGCCAATGCAAAAGCCTATTTACATTATTCAAAGATTAATAAGGTATTTTCTTCTTATGGAGATGAAGATAAATACTTTCACTTCCTAGAGCAGGCAAATATTTCTTCAGATGATAAAAAAGAGAATACTACACCATACTATAAAACTCTAACAAATGTAGAACAAGAGAAAAAACATTTTTTAGAAATTATTGAAAAGGCAAAGGAATATATAAAGTCTGGAGATGTTTTTCAGGTTGTCCTCAGTGAGCAACTATGCTTGGAAAGTGATATGGATTCTTTGGATTTTTATCAGAAGCTCTCTCTTGCCAATCCTTCTCCTTATATGTTCCACTTTCCTACAAAATATGGCGATGTAGTCGGTTCAAGCCCTGAAATTTTAGTAGAAATGACAGGAAGCCGTATTCACATCGCTCCTATCGCAGGCTCCAGACCACGAGGAAAAGATGCCAACGAAGATGAATATTTAGCAAAAGAACTCCTTTCAGACCCCAAGGAATGTGCAGAACATCGAATGTTAGTAGATTTAGCGCGTAATGATATAGGAAAATTTGCTGAAAAAGGCTCTGTTGTAGTAAAAAATATGATGCATATTCTACGTTATGAACATATTATGCATATTGAATCCGATGTATTTGGCATAAAACTCCCCGATGTCTCCCTTTTTGACGTTATTTCTATTGTTTTTCCTGCAGGAACACTTAGTGGAGCACCTAAAATACGAGCTATGGAAATCATTAATGAATTAGAAATCTATAAAAGAAATATCTATGGAGGAGGAATTGGTTTTCTTCATTTTAATGGGAATATCCAATTGGCTATACTCATAAGAAGTGCTTTTTTTAAGAATAGAAATTTTGAGAATCAGAAAGCTAAGGAAATTTTTGTCCAAGCAGGAGCTGGAATTGTATATGATTCTTCTCCTGAGAAAGAATACGAAGAAATTTGCCACAAAAGAGCTTCTGTGATTAATGTATTTACTAAAAACTGTAACAAACAATGATTTTACTAATAGATAACTACGATTCTTTTGTATTCAATGTAGCCCAATATCTTCAAGAACTTACTAATGAAGAGGTAAAAACTGTGCGTAATGATGCCATTACCTTAGAGGAAATTAAGAGATTACAACCCTCACGGATTGTACTTTCTCCCGGTCCTAAGCACCCTAAGGATAGTGGTATATGCTTGGAGATTCTTAAAAATATAGACAATATACCTATTCTTGGTATTTGCCTGGGACATCAAGCATTTGGATTGATAAACGGAGCTGAAATTAAACGTCTGGAAGTTCCTCTTCACGGGAAAACCTCTTTACTTACTGTAGAGAATGGGAATTCTCTTCTTTTCCAAGGTATGCCTAAATCATTTCAGGTAATGCGCTATCATTCTTTATATGTAAGCGATAAAAACCTTCCCAAAGAACTCACTATTACTGCCAAATCTGATGATGGAGTGATTATGGCTTTAGAACATAAAGAAAAACCTATTTATGGTATCCAATTCCATCCAGAATCCTTTTTCACTGAATATGGTAAGGATATCATTAAGAATTTTATCCGATATACTCAACCTCTGCAGAAAACAGTATCTCTTGAGGAAACACAAAAAATATATGCCAATGAAGTCTTTAGTAAATCTCTTAAAAAGTTACAAGAGAGTATCCCTTTAACAGATAGTGATTTCAAGGAAATCTGTGCTGTGATTCATACAAAGCAATATGATATTGTACAATTAGGGGCTCTATTAGTCTTAATCTCTGAAAAAAGTCTTTATCCTGAGTCCTTAACGGCTTTTGTAAAGAATATTTTGAACTATAGCACTACCTTTGTTGATGATAGTCCTATGATAGACCTTTGTGGAACAGGAGGTGATGGATTCAAGACAATTAATATCTCCACTACAGTAGCTTTTATTGTAGCTGCAATGGGAGTTAAAGTAGCCAAGCACGGAAATCGTTCTGTAACTAGCCAAAGTGGTAGCTCTGATGTGCTAAACGAATTAGGAGTTCCTCTAGAAGAATCTCTATTATCTCAGTTAAGTCTTTTAGAGAAGCAACAATTAGCGTTCTTCCACGCTCCCTTTTTCCATAAATTAGTAGGAGAAGTAAAAGAAGTACGCCAACGATTAGGTATTCGTACTGTTTTCAATATATTAGGTCCCCTTTTACATCCGAATACTCGACTTAAGTACCAATTAGTAGGGATTTATCACGAACCAGTACAACGCTTATATGCTGAAACTCTTCAGTTATTAGGAAGAAAACATGCTTTGGTAGTAAGAGGAAATGATGGCTTAGATGAAATTACTCTTTGTGATGAAACCAAAATTGTAGAAGTAAAAGAAGGAAAAATATTGGAATACACGATTGCGCCTGAAATGTTTGGCTTCAAGCGTGCTTTTCATACGGATATACAAGGAGGAAGCCCTAAAGAAAATGCTGAGATTCTCCTTAGAACCCTCAAAGGAGAGGAACATTCTCCAAAATCCGACATTGTGATTCTTAATGCTATGTTTACTCTATATACAGCTGATGTGGTTAAACATCCTGCTGAAGCTAAACCTTTGATAGAAGAGGCTATCCGTAGTGGTAAAGTATTCGAATTTTACAAAAAATATATAAATAATATGATTAAAAACTAGACCTTTATGGAAGATATTTTACATAAAATTAAGCAAGAGAGAGCTTTACAACTCAAGCAAGAAGAAAAATCATTTGAGCGCCCTTCTTTCAAAGATGCTTTAAAAAAAGAGGGACTACAGATTATAGGCGAAATCAAACGAGCTTCACCTTCCAAGGGGCAAATAGCAACTGATAATTTTGACCTATTAAAGCAAGCGAATCATTATGCAAGTAATAATATTGCAGCCTTCTCCATCTTAACAGAAGAAGCTTATTTTAAAGGAGATAATACTTTTATAGAAATAGTAGCAAAAGAGTATTCTCATATTCCTATTTTACGTAAGGATTTTATATATACTCCTTTTCAAGTTGCTCATAGTAAGTTTTTAGGAGCCTCTGCTATCTTATTGATTGTAAGAATGCTAAATAATGATGAACTAAATTATTTACACCAATTGGCTCAAAACCTAAGAATGGATGTATTAGTAGAGGTACATAACCAACAAGAACTCTCAAGAGCTCTTGCCATTCCTAATCTTGAGATTTTGGGAATTAACAATCGCAATCTCAATACTTTTGAAGTTTCTCTGCAAACCACAGAAAACCTTATTGCCTTGATTCCTAAAGAAAAACGAGAAAAATTACTCTTTGTAAGCGAAAGTGGTTACCTTTCAAAAGAAGATATAGAGTACGCTAAAAGCCTGAATGTAGATGCACTTCTTATAGGAGAAGCTCTAATGAAAGGACTATTATTCTAATAAAATGGGAAAGACAGCTCTAAAAATATGTGGAATTCGTTCTCTTGAAGAAATCGATGAACTCAAAGACTTAGCTATCAACTATTTTGGATGCATCTTCACTGAGAAAAGTCCTAGATATATTTCCTATGAGCTTGCAAGAGAGATAGCAATAATTGTTCATCAGGCTCATAAGAAAGTAGTTGGAGTTTTTCTAGATGCCTCTATTGAAAGTATTTTACAAGCAATTGAAGATGTTCAGATAGATGTCGTCCAGCTTCACGGTAATGAGACTCCTGAATATTGCCAACAGCTTTTCTTTTCACTTAAAAAGTATAAAGAGAAAAAAATAAAAATTTGGAAAGCTTTCCCTGTCAAAGACACTCTTCCTGAAATAAAAGATTTTCTTCCTTATATTGAATTTCCTTTATTTGATGCAAAAGGTACTCAAGCAGGAGGCAATGGCATTATTTTTGATTGGAAAATACTTGATAGCTTACCTGCTAAATCCTTCATCCTTGCTGGTGGAATTGATAAAGAAAACATCTGTAAAGCTCTTTCTTTTTCGCCTTCTGTATTAGATGTCAATAGTAAGGTAGAGACTAATAACCGAAAAAATAGAAAACTAATTGAAGAAATCATCTTAAAAATAAAATCTAATGAGCCAACATCCTAATGAAAAAGCCTATTTTGGCAAATTTGGAGGGCAATTTGTTCCCGAAACAGCTATGTTTGCCCTTATAGAATTAGAAAAAGCCTATGAGGAAGCCAAAAAAGATATTACTTTCCAAGAAGAACTAACATATCTACTAAAAAATTATGTAGGAAGAGAGACACCTCTATACTATGCAAAAAATCTTAGTGAATATTATCATCACGATATTTATCTAAAACGAGAAGACCTCAATCATACAGGAGCTCATAAGATTAATAATGCTTTAGGTCAGGTATTGCTAGCCAAAAGAATGGGTAAAAAGAAAGTAATAGCTGAAACAGGTGCAGGGCAACATGGAGTAGCAACAGCAACAGCAGCGGCCTTATTAGGTCTTGAATGTGAAGTATATATGGGATCTGTCGACATAGAACGACAAAAGCTAAATGTATTTCGTATGGAGCTTCTCGGTGCAAAGGTAATTGCTGTGGAAGAGGGACTTAAAACGCTCAAAGAAGCCACTACTGCCGCTATCCAATCTTGGGTTGGAGAGATAGAAACAGTATTCTATGTCATTGGCTCTGCAGTAGGTCCTCATCCTTATCCTAAGATGGTTAAGGATTTTCAATCGGTCATTGGTAAAGAAGCCAAGCAACAAATAGAAGCCTTAGGTAAGTACGCCGACCACGTAATTGCCTGTGTAGGAGGAGGAAGCAATGCTATAGGAATCTTTTCGGCTTTCTTGGATGACTCAACTACTAAGCTCTATGGTGTTGAGGCTGGTGGTTATGGAATTGATACCGATATGCATGCGGCAACCCTATCCTTAGGTAGAGAAGGAATTATCCATGGAATGAAAACTTATGTACTTCAAAACCAATATGGACAAATAAGCCCCGTACATTCTATCTCTGCTGGATTAGACTATCCTGGTGTAGGTCCTGAACACGCCTACCTATTTGAAACAAAAAAGGCTACTTATGCACCTATCACTGATAAAGAAGCAATGGATGCCCTCCTATTAATTACACGAAAAGAGGGAATTATTCCTGCTATAGAAAGTGCTCACGCTTTAGCTTATTTGGAAAAATTATGCCCAACCCTTTCCAAGGATAGACCTGAAACAATTATCGTAAATGTCTCTGGTAGAGGAGATAAAGATATGCACACTGTTTTTTCAATATTAAAAGGAGAAAAATATGAATAGTATTAGAAAAGTTTTTGAGGAAAAAGAAAATGTCAATATAGGATATATAGTTGCAGGGTACCCTAGCCTTGATTTTACTAAAGAATTTTTAGTTCGTTTAAGTGAAACAAACCTTGATTTGCTAGAAATAGGCATTCCTTATTCTGACCCTCTAGCAGATGGAAAACTCATCTCAGAGGCTTCTTTTACAGCCTCTCAAGCAGGAGTTACAACGGATACCGTCTTTGATTTACTTTTTTCTGTAAAAGAGAAATGTTCTAAGCCACTTATCTTTTTGGTTTATTATAATCTTATTTTTGCTTACGGAATTGATAAATTTATTGAAAAAAGTGCTCAGGTAGGTATCAAAGGGATTATCATTCCCGATTTACCTTATGAGGAATCAAAAGAAATTTCTGAAAAACTTAAGGCTCATCATATTGCATTTATTCCTTTGGTAAGTGTTACTTCTGAAGAACGAATCTCTCAGATTACTTCTTTAGGAGATGGTTTTGTATATGCAATTGGTTCTCTTGGTGTTACAGGAAGCCAACAAGTAGATTTGGATAGATTGGAGTCTTTTGTCTCTCAAATTCGTTCTAAGAGCCAGCTCCCTATCTCTTTAGGTTTTGGAATAAAAACCAATGAAGATGTAAAAAAAATGCGCAAATATGCCGATGGAGTTATTATAGGAACCAGCATTGTATCCTTAACAACATCAGGTGATATAGAAACTACTATTGAACAAATAAATAATTTATTTAAAGAATGAGATTTTTAACTCTATTTATACTTCTACCCTTTCTATCTTTTTCTCAAAATATAGACCCTCTTCGTACTAAGGATGAACTGGCTCAAACTCGTTGGGTAGATAGTATCTATAAATCAATGAGTGTTGAACAGAAAATAGGACAACTATTTATGGTACAAGCCTTTAGCAATCAAACATCTAAGCAAAATAAACCCATAAAGGAACTCATTGAAAAACACCATATTGGAGGAATTATTTTTTCCAAAGGAACTCCTGTAAAACAAGCTAAACTAACTAATGAATTCCAATCCGTAGCAAAAATACCTTTATTCATTGCTATGGATGCGGAATGGGGGCTGGCTATGCGATTAGATTCTGTATATGCATTTCCTTGGAATATGACTTTAGGGGCTCTAAAAGACAATAACTTAGTAGAACAAACAGGAAAACATATTGCCCAACATTGCAAGCGATTAGGAGTTCATATTGATTTTGCTCCTGATATTGATATTAATACTAATCCTAAAAACCCAATCATTGGAAATCGCTCTTTTGGGGAAAGTAAATTCAATGTTGCTCAGAAAGGAATCGCCTTTACCAGAGGAATGCAAAGTGTAGGTGTATTAGCCTGTGCTAAGCATTTCCCTGGACACGGAGACACAGAAAAAGATTCTCATAAAACCCTCCCAACTATCTCTTTTTCAAAGGAAAGACTAGAAAGTACGGAATTCTATCCCTTTGAACAGCTTATCCATTCAGGAGTAACTTCTGCTATGGTGGGGCACCTTAATATTCCAGCTCTAGATGAGGGAAAACCCGCCTCTATTTCTTATAAAATAGTTTCGGGTATCCTCAAGCAAAGAATGAATTTTCAGGGTCTTATATTCTCTGATGCTCTTGGTATGAAGGGGGTTGCAGACTATACTGATACCGCTCAGGTAGATTTGCAGGCTTTCTTAGCAGGAAATGATGTTTTGCTGATGTCCTCTGACCCGATCAAAGGAATTGAAGCCATAAAAAATGCCTATAATACAGGTATTATCAACGAATATCGCTTAGCATATTCTGTTAAAAAGATTCTCAAGGGAAAATATTGGGCTGGGCTCCATCATTATACCCCTATATCCTTAACAAATCTCACCAAAGACCTCAACAAGAAAGAAGATGAACTTCTTTGTGAGAAAATATATGAAAAAGCAATCACTCTAGTACAGAATAACAAAAATATACTCCCACTAAAAGACCTAGATTCTAAGAAAACGGCTTATATCAAGTTCGGAGATGATAGTGGCTGGGAATTTTTCAAGCATTTGCGTTATTATCAAGATGTTGTACAGCTAAAAAGTGGTTCTTGGGAAGCTTTAAGCAAAGAAATGGCTCCTTATAATCGTATTATTATTGGAGTACATCGTTCTAATGCTAATCCTTGGGCTGATTATAAGCTCACAGCTCAAGAACTTGCGCTACTTGAAAAAATAGTAGAACAAAAGGAAGTTATTCTTACTTTTTTTGTAAAACCTTATGCTCTACTTGACATTTCTGAAATAAAGAAAATAGGAGCTATTGTAATGGCTTACCAGAATACACCTTTAGCTCAGCAGAAAGCAGCTCAGCTTATCTATGGGGCAATTCCTTTTGAGGGAATACTTCCTGTTACTGCTCATAAGGAAATTCTTTTTGGAAGAAATTTCGCTACCAAAAGTCTTAAGAGACTCGGTTACGGAATTGCTGAAAATGCAGGAATTAATTCCAATCATTTTTACAAAATAGATTCTATTGTAAATGAAGCCATCCAAAAACAGATGACCCCTTCTGCACAGGTATTAGTAGCTCGAAATGGAACAGTAGTCTATAACAAAAGTTTTGGACGTTGTACTTATAACTCATCTTCTGAGCAAGTAACCAACAATACTCTCTATGACCTTGCTTCCCTTACTAAGATTCTTTCTACTCTCCCTGAACTTATAGAGTTCTATGACAAACAAAAGATTAAGCTAAATACTCCCTTAGCCACGCTTCTTCCTATGCTCAAAGGAACAAATAAGGAAAATATCACCCTTAAAGAAGCTCTCTCCCACTATGGGCAACTACAGTCTTGGCTACCTTTTTATACTAAGACTATAGATAAAAATACGAAAGTACTCTCCCCTGAAGTCTATAATAGTAATCTCAGTAAGCAATACCCAACACAAGTAGCTGAAAATCTATTTATAAGGGAGAACTACCAAGATACCATTCTTGCCTCTATTGCTCAAAGTGAATTAATCAAGAAGAAAAAGTATCTCTACAGTGATCTTTCTTATTATCTATTTCAAAAATATATAGAAACTCAAAAAGGGAAGCCCCTAAATGAAATTGTTCGAAAAGATTTTTACAATAGTATGGGAGCTTATCAGCTCACTTACTTACCCTTACGACAATTCTCCAAAACACAGATTGCTCCTACAGAAGATGATAAAAATTTCAGACAACAGCTCATTCGAGGTTATGTACACGATCAGGGAGCTGCTATGCTTGGAGGTGTCGCGGGGCACGCAGGGCTTTTTGGCACTGCTAATGATGTTGCTAAAATGATGCAACTCTATCTCCAAAAAGGATATTATGGAGGTATTCGTTATTTCTCAGCAAATGCTTTTGACACTTTTAATAAAACTTATTTTATTTCCGAGAGAAACCGTCGAGCATTAGGATTTGATAAACCCCAACCTAAAGGAGAATCAGGTCCTACTTGTGATTGTGTATCTCCTGAGAGTTTCGGACATACTGGGTTTACCGGTACTTTTGCTTGGGCTGACCCTCAGACACAGACTATTTATATATTTCTTTCCAACCGTACTTTTCCTAATTCTGATAATAAAAAACTTATTACTGAAAATATTCGTGCCAAAATACAACGAGTTATTCAGGAATCTATCATTAATTAAACCTCTATTTATTTTTTTATCTCAGAAATTAATAGTATCTTTGCCTCATTAAATTTAAAATTTATTAGCTTATGAACAGATTTAGAAAAATGGTAACTGTAGTTACAACTCTTCTTGCAATTAATTTTGCTTCTGCTCAAGATGATGTACAAATCTCTTTCGACAAATTACCTCAGAAAGCACAAGACTTTATAAAAACTCATTATGCTGTGGCTGACATTGCTTCAGTATGGAAAGATATGGAGTTCCTTAAAGTTGATGATTATACTACCGTATTCAATGATGGAACAAAAATAGAATTCTATCCTAATGGCGACTGGAAAGAGGTAAAATCAGGAGGAACTACCATCCCTACAAAAATTATTCCTTCCTCTATTGAGCAGTATATCAGCAAAAATTATCCTAACAAGGCTATCAAGGATATAAAAAAGAAGCGTTATGGATATGAAGTAGAACTAGTAGGAGGATTAGAGTTAGAATTTAATTCCAAAGGAAAATTTGTAAGAATTGATGACTAATTTAGTCAAAGAAAAGGAGGCTAGTAATTGCTAGCCTCCTTATTTATTAAACAGATACATTAAAATCTCTTAGGGCTTCATTGAGAGAAGTCTTCAAGTCCGTAGAAGCCTTTCTTTTTCCTATAATCAGTGCACAAGGTACTTGATATTCTCCTGCAGGAAATTTTTTAGTATAGCTTCCTGGAATTACTACCGAGCGTTCGGGTACATACCCTTTTATTTCAAGTGGTTTTTCTCCTGTTACATCAATGATTTTTGTAGAGGCTGTCAATACCACATTAGCACCTAAAACTGCCTCTTGACCTATACGTACCCCTTCTACTACAATAGAGCGAGAACCTATAAATGCTCCATCTTCTATTATTACAGGGGAGGCTTGTAATGGTTCCAATACGCCTCCTATCCCAACTCCTCCACTCAAGTGGACATTCTTACCTATCTGAGCACAACTACCTACAGTTGCCCAAGTATCTACCATTGTTCCCGAATCTACATAAGCTCCGATATTTACATATGAAGGCATCAACACGACTCCTGAAGCCAGAAAAGCTCCTCTACGAGCTGTTGCTGGAGGAACTACTCGTACTCCTTTGTCCTGATAATTATGCTTAAGCGGAATCTTATCATAATATTCAAAGATACCGACTTCTTTGGTCTCCATTTTCCGGAACGGGAAATAAAGAATCACCGCTTTCTTAACCCATTCGTGTACTTCCCAGCCTCCTTCCGAAGGGGAAGCTACTCGTAATTCTCCTCTATCTAGTAAGTCTATAACCGTATCAATTGCCGTCATTGTAGCCTCATCTGAGAGAAGCTTACGATTTTCCCAAGCATTTTCTATTTTTTCTCTTAGTTCTTGTATATTCATAGTAATCCAAAATTATCTTATGCAAATGTACAAATTAATTATCAATATTTCAGCCTATATTAAAATATATTTTAATCTTAAAAAAACACAATAGACATTTTTATTCTCTATAAATCAAGTGTTTATAAGGACTTCCTCCTAATAGCTTTATATCCTGATAAATAAATCCTAATCTATTATATAACTTTTCTGCTTGAGGATTATCCATTGCCACTAGCAAGCCTATTGTTTCGCCTTTTAAAAGCTCTTTAAGATGAAAAAACAAAGAAGAACCAATTCCTTTTCCTTGTGCTTTGGGGACAACACTAAGGGTGTCAATATAATATTCTCCCGCTGAGGTCTCTTTTTCTAAGGTAATTGTTCGTCCATACTCTTTTTTAACAAAATCAAAAACAGACTGGGATAACATATCTATAAGAGCTCCATTATAATAAACTAATGAACCTAATATTTCATTATTTTTCTCATAAATTAGTGTATTCTGGTAAGAATATTGATTTTTTTCCTGAGTAAAGAGCCTTTCTAAGAAAAGAATTCCTTCTTTCTTGTTGTCTGTTCCTATAAGTTTAGTTAGGACTTCTGGCATCGCTTGATAGATTAATGGAGCTACTAATGGAGCATCATTAGGAGTTGCTGTTCTTATCATTAAATTATTGAAATTGATAGGTTATAGTTCCAGTTTGTTTAGGCTTATCCCCTGTGTCAAAACGTGCTTTTTGAGCATAATAAATAGCATTATCTACCAAGCAACCATTAGAAGTTGAAGAAGATGATTTGTTATAATTTGCTTGAATAACATACCCTTGTGCATCCACCGTGATATTAATAACAACCTTTCCCGATTCTTCACAAGTATAAACGGGGTTCGGAAGTTCTGTTATAGCCTCTCTTCCTTGTAGGAAATAAGAGATCAATGTTCGCTTATTAGCTGTTTTTGTGGCTGAGGTGTTCTGTTTGTATTTTTCCAATTCTTTGAAAGAAAGCCCATCATCTATTTTTTTAGGAGAAGTTTCCTTAAGCTTTTCTTCTATTCCCTCTTCCTCTTGTTGCGGAGAAGCCTCCTGCTGATTTTGCATATTTTGAGAAAGAAGTTCATCAAGAGTCTTAAAATCTTCCGAATGACGAATAGAAGCATCAGATTGGTTATAAGCACGAGTTGTTACTGCCTCTGGTTCTATATCCTCTTTGGGCGTGAGTTCTTCTTCTTTAAGGAGCTCTGTAAGCTCTTCTTTTGGTGGAATTTCAATCCAAATTTCCTGAGTTCTATTATTAACTTTAACAAAAATAAAAGCAACTACTAGAATAAGCATAAAGAGTAATGTAAGCACAAAAGCACTTTCCTTACGCGACATTCCTAGAGATTGAATTTCTCTTTTAAATAGTTGAAAAATTTTCATTTTCTATATACAATTGGACAAATTCTTCGGGAGAAAGAGCATCCTCCACTCGGAAATCGCCTATTTGAGTACGTCTCAATTCCGAAAGATAAGCTCCACTATGTAAAGCCTTTCCTATATCATTGGTAAGTGAACGAATATAAGTCCCTTTGCTACAACAAACCTCAAAAGAAATCTGTTTTTTTTCATTCAATTCTAATTTAAGAGAATGAATTAGGATTTTTCTCAGAGGAATTTCTGTTTCTTTCCCTTTTCTAGCCCATTCGTATAATCTCTTTCCATCTTTCTTTATAGCCGAAAATAGAGGAGGTTCCTGTATAAGTTCTCCTGTAAATTGAGCGCAGACTTCTGCTACTAACTCTTCTGTAATATGTTCTACAGGGTAATGAGCATCAATAGAAGTTTCCATATCGAACGAGGGAGTAGTTGCTCCAAGAGTCATTACTCCCGTATAAACTTTTGAAGTTTCCTGCAAAAAAGGAATCTGCTTGGTATTCTTTCCTGTACAGAGAATTAACAAACCCGTAGCCAAGGGATCTAAGGTTCCTGCGTGCCCTATCTTGAACTTCTTTAGGCGATACTTTTTTATAACTGCCCACTTAATTTTATTGACTGCTTGAAAAGAAGTCCAGTGCAAAGGCTTATCTATCAGTATGGTAGTTCCTTGTATAATATCCATTAACCAGCAAGTTTTCTAGAATTTATGATTCTTTCTTAATATTATTGTTGCATATTCTTGGCTTCTATACTTAGAGTAGCGTGAGGAACTGCTTTAAGCCTTTCTTTATCAATAAGTTTTCCTGTTACACGGCATACTCCATAGGTTTTATTCTCAATACGGATAAGTGCGTTCTTAAGATCACGAATGAATTTCTCCAAACGAGTAGCCTGAGCCATATTGGATTCCTTACTCATCATCTCTGACCCTTCCTCAAAAGCCTTAAAGGTAGGAGATGTATCATCTACACTATTATCAGCTCCATTGAGATAAGCATTGCGTAGAAACTCCAAATCAGCTTGTGCCTGATGTAATTTTTCTTCAATAATCCCCTTAAATTCTTGCAAATCCTTATCCGAATAACGAACTTTTATCTCCATAAAATAGTTTATTTATACTTATTATATTTTTATTCTTAATACTTTATCAAAAGACTATTTTTTTATTGTGCAAAGATACAAAATAATTATTAATTTTACTTATAAATTTTAGCTATTAACAGTCCCAATTATACAAAACTTCCTCAAAATTACAATTTTGTAAATCTTTTTTGTTAATAAAAAAATTAGCAACTCCCATAGTCCCCCACATAATATGATCACCATCAGAGTCCATCTGAAGGAGTAGCTCGGTAAATGGTGAGTCCTCCTCCCGTGGATCCTGCTGTGTAAAATAAGGATACCCACCTATACGATGTTCTGCTCCTTCAGGAAGTAGCTCTCCAAGTAGTTCTCGGGTTTCTTGGGGCAGATCCCATATCGTTTCTATCTTATCTGAAAAAGTCTCATTCCACATATCAGTAAAAAGACGGTCAAAATTCACATCTGATAGAGTAATCCCCTCTTCTCTCTTGGTAAAGGTCAAAGCCAATTCCTTATAAGGGGTCATAGGGGTATATTCCTCAGTGAGTACATACTGGAGCTTTACCTCGTCCAAAGAAAGTCCATCGGTAGGTTTAGGAAAATAGAGAATACGCTTACCCGCATTACTACAAGGATTTTGTAAATCCAACCCAAAGAGGTCGTCACCATCAATAATCCAAAATTGTAACAACCCTTTCTTAGGATAGATGTTATTTTCAGGCAACTGTTCACAATTGATTTGTGCTACCATAAAGAAAGGATTCCCTTCACTATCTCTGGGAATACGTCCGTCCTTAGGCACATAGGGATAACCTCCAAACTTACTATCAATAAGGGCAAGGCTTTCTACCTCTCGTGTTTCTATAGTAATGACTTCTTTAAGAGTAGCCTTGTTAAGGGTGGCTACTAAGGCTTTGATTTGTTCTTGAGTAGGTTCCATAATATTATTTTAAGTAAAACTAAACCAGTTATACACTTCTTTTTCGTCAGAAGAGATAAAAAGAGAAATCGTATCAGCACTATATTGTAAATAGTTATATCCTATTACATAGCCTAAATAGTCCTTATCATCTAGGGAAATATCATACTCTTCACAGAGATAAGATTCTGTATCTAAGCGATATTCCAAATATTCATCTAAATCCTCGTAAGTCTCTTCGTCTTCATCATAGGGAGTAAGCTCATATATCTCACGTTCGTGTCCGCTATACCCTTGTGTATAGTGATTACCAGCGATAAACTTGCCCGTTTCTTGGTATTTATCACGAGTCACCCAATAGCTTAGCAATGTATCCATATAAGTGGCATAATCCCCACTGATTGCTTCCCATTTCTCTAAATTATCCTTATAGGGTGAAGGGTCATAACTATGTTTTACTCCGCTATTAAGGTAAAGGTCTTTGTGTGCAACATAGTCTTCTACAGCGTTTTGATACCACTGAGGCAGTTCAGAAAAGTTAGGCAACCAATCCATCTCTCCGTCAAAACGGTATTTGTCCCCTGCTTTCTCAAAACGCACAAAGAACCAATTACAGTTTGTACGTTCTGACTCATATTCAGCCAAACCACAAGCATACATAGAGACAAAGTGTGCTTTGCTTTTTTGCTGTTGTTCGTTCTCTATTTCCACTGTCAATAAAGGAAAGAAAACATACTTAAACCACTCTTTAGGTGCTTCAAAAACTTCCTCTATACTCGGAAAGAGCTTTTCTACTTTGGTTACTTTTATCATATTTGATTGAAATATCATTTACTAATTTTTCTTATTATAGACCATTTTTGTGAGGTCACGAAAATGGTTACTATAATCCAAATCAAGCCTTTTCCACCGCTATCTTAGTCACAATATCATCAAAAGCGACTTCTTCTCCTTGTAGAGTGTCAGCAAAAAGAATTTCGTTGGCTAAGGTCTCTTCTTTGATATAGGTTTCATTGGCTCGAACAGCCTGCTCAAGTGTGTCTTGCTGTTGCAAAAGGACACGAATCCTATCAGTTACTTCAAGCCCTGTATCTTTACGAATATTTTGGATACGGTTCACTAGTTCACGGGCGATACCCTCAGCACGTAGTTCATCGGTAATAGTAGCATCCAAAGCTACTACTAAGCCTGTAGAGGAACTTGCTACGAGCCAGCCTTCTATATCCTGAGAGGTGATTTCTACATCTGTTAGATCTAAAGTAAGCGTTTGTCCTGCAAGGGTAATCTCTTTAGTACCTTGGCGTTCAAAGGCTTGTATATCTTGTTGGGTAAAGTCATTGATCACCGCCGCTATATCCTTCATCTGCTTTCCGTACTTTGGTCCCAAAGTACGGAAATTAGGTTTAATCTGTTTTACCAAAATACCTGAAGCATCATCGATAAACTCTATTTCCTTCACATTCACCTCGTGCTTGATAAGGTTTGCCACCGCCAATATCTCGGCTTTCTCGGCTTCACTAAGGGTAGGAATAAGGATTTTCTGTAGGGGTTGGCGTACCTTGATCATCTCTTTCTTACGGAGAGAAAGTACCAAAGAGGAGATATTCTGTGCCTTCTCCATCTTGCTTTCCAAAGCCTTATCTATATAAGCGGCTTGGCTCTCTGGGTAATCAGTTAGGTGTACGGATTCGGCCTTGTCCTTACCTGTTACGGCATTAAGGTCTCGGTAGAGTCTGTCCATAAAGAAAGGCGCCACTGGAGCGGAGAGCTTAGCCACCACTTCCAAACAAGTATAGAGGGTTTGGTAAGCGGATATCTTGTCTTCTTCGTATTCTCCTTTCCAAAAACGACGACGGCAAAGACGTACATACCAGTTACTTAAGTTCTCTTGTACAAAGTCAGAAATAAGTCGAGTAGCACGAGTAGGCTCATAATCCAAGAAGGCTTCTTTAACCTTGGCAATAAGGGTATTGAGCTCGGAGAGAATCCAGCGGTCTATCTCTGGTCGTTTTTCCAAAGGCACTTCCGCCTCAGCATAGGTAAAGCCGTCCAAGTTGGCATAGAGAGCAAAGAAAGAATAGGTATTGTAAAGCGTACCGAAGAACTTGCGGCGTACTTCCTCTATCCCATCTACGTCAAACTTGAGGTTGTCCCAAGGGTTGGCGTTGGAGATCATATACCAACGTGTAGCATCAGCGCCATACTTGTCCAAGGTCTCAAACGGATCTATGGCATTACCCAAGCGTTTGGACATCTTTTGCCCATTTTTGTCCAATACCAAACCATTGGACATCACATTTTTATAGGAAATAGTATCAAATACTGATGTAGCAATCGCATGTAGGGTATAGAACCACCCACGGGTCTGGTCTACCCCTTCGGCAATAAAGTCTGCTGGGAAAGCCTTACCACTATCTATCAATTCCTTATTTTCAAAAGGATAATGTACCTGCGCATAAGGCATAGACCCTGAGTCAAACCATACGTCTATCAGGTCACTTTCGCGCTTCATGGGTTTGCCTGAGTCGGAAACCAAAGTAATCTCATCTACTATGTTCTTATGTAGGTCTATTAGGTCATAATTTGCCTCAGACATATCCCCTACCTTGAAATCCTTAAACGGATTCTCCTTCATCACCCCTGCCGCTATGGCTTTGTTGATTTCGGTAATCAACTCTTCTACGGAACCAATGATTTTTTCTTCCTTGGTATCCTCTGTACGCCAGATAGGTAGCGGAATTCCCCAATAGCGGGAGCGGGAAAGGTTCCAATCGTTGATATTCTCCAACCAGTTGGCAAAACGCCCTTCTCCAGTCGCCTTAGGCTTCCAGTTAATCTCTTGATTAAGTGCTACCAAGCGATCTCTTACAGCAGTCATCTTAACAAACCAAGAGTCTAACGGATAGTAGAGTACTGGTGTATCTGTACGCCAGCAGTGAGGATAGCTATGAACATATTTTTCTACCTTAAAGGCTTTGTTTTCTGTTTTGAGTAATATGGCAAGCTCCACATCCCAAGATTTTTCGGGAGCTTCCCCACTCTTATAGTATTCGTTTTTGATATATTTTTCTGCAAAAAGTTCAGGCACCTTGTCTCCTTTGAGGAAACGTCCTTGTAAGTCTATCAAAGGAACTAAGTTATCATTCTCATCTCTGACCAACATAGGTGGAATGCCATTTTCTTTCCCTACACGGGCGTCATCTGCCCCAAAAGTAGGCGCTATATGTACAATCCCTGTACCGTCCTCTGTAGTTACAAAGTCTCCAGATATCACTCTAAAGGCTTTCTCTGGGTTCTCTGCAGGAAGGAACCAAGGAATAAGCTGCTCATAGGTAGTACCTACCAAATCTGCTCCCTTACACTCAGCCAATATCTCATAAGGAATCTTCTTTCGGTTTTCGTCATTGGCATAAGCTACAAAATCTGCCTCTTCCGAAGTTTTGAAGAACTTTGCTCCAAACTGTTTTTCTACCAATTCCTTAGCCAACACTACTTGTATAGGTTCAAAAGTATATTGGTTAAAGGTACGTACCAAGACATAGTCAATATTTTTACCCACTGCCAAAGCGGTATTAGAAGGCAAAGTCCAAGGTGTGGTCGTCCAAGCCAATATATACACGGTACCCTCAGGAGAACCAAGTTCCTCCTTCGCTTTAGAAGAGAAATCCTTTACCTTGAACTGAGCGGTAATGGTCGTATCACTTACATCACGATAGCAACCAGGTTGGTTAAGCTCGTGAGAGGAAAGCCCTGTACCCGCCTTAGGCGAATAAGGCTGTATGGTATAGCCCTTGTAGAGCAAACCTTTGTTATACAATTGCTTAAGAAGCCACCATACCGTTTCCATATATTTGGGCTTATAAGTGATATAAGGATCGTCCAAATCTACCCAATAGCCTATCTTTTCGGTAAGGTCGTTCCATATATTTGTATAGCGCATCACTGCTTCCTTACAGGCTTTGTTATAATCAGCTACAGAGATTTTTTTACCAATATCATCTTTGGTAATGCCTAATTCCTTTTCTACCCCTAGCTCCACTGGTAGCCCATGGGTATCCCAACCTGCTTTACGGAACACCTGCTCACCCAATTGGGTATGGAAACGGCAGAAAATATCCTTTAGAGAACGCGCCATTACGTGGTGAATACCAGGCAATCCGTTAGCAGAAGGGGGACCTTCATAAAAGATAAAAGGTTCCTTCCCATTGCGGAAATCTATACTCTTTTGGAAGATATCATTATCTTTCCAAAATTGCAATATTTCTTGGGCTATCTTGGTCAGTTCTAAGGCTTTGTACTCTGTGAATTTCATTTTTTTATTATTAAATTGTCAATTATTGATTCCTACTTATTTTTGTTGTTAATTAAGTGAAGCAAAATTACAACTTTTTCTCAATAAATCAAGTATTATTTAATATTATGTTTATTTATTTGTGTATAAAATATTATTTTTCCCTTTAACTATATTTTTTTCTTAAAATATACAAACAAAGAACACTGCAATTCTCTTTTACAGTGTTCTTTTATCTTTATATGGCAAAGATATATTTTTTTGTCTTAAAAAAATATTTTTGCAAAAAAAATTCACTATTTTTGCACTCATTATGGAAGCCATTTTATACAAATACTTACCTTCTGAGGCGGTAATTCCGTGTTTTGAGCTCATTAAGAACTTAGGTATCTACCTAAAAATTGTCAATGAGCGACAAAGTAGGCACGGTGATTATCAGCGACTTCCTAATGGGCAACACAAAATTACCATTAATGCCAACCTGAACAAATATCGTTTCTTGATGACGCTTATTCACGAAATTGCCCACCTTGTAGCCATTAACAAATATGGTAAGCAGATAAAACCCCACGGTAATGAGTGGAAAACTACTTTTCAAGCACTGATGAAGCCTTTCCTGCGTCCTGAGATATTCCCTACAGAATTGCTTTCTTACCTTATTATTCACTTTCAGAACCCCTCTGCGAGTAGTGATACTGATGTACACCTGACTTTAGCTATGCGACAATATGATGAACAAGAACGAGTAAAATATTATGTATTTGAAATTCCTTTTGCCAATCTCTTTCGTACGGACGATGGGCGTATTTTCCAAAAAGGCAATAAAAAAATCAAACGTTATGAGTGTAAAGAGCTAAAAACAGGGAAAAAATTCGTTATTCAGCCTCACGCCTTGGTGGAATGGGTTCAAAATTTATAAATTTTATGAAGAAAGAGAGTGGATTGCTCCACTCTCCCTTATTATTTTAATAATTCGTACTCAAAAGCTGGATAACCACGTTCTCCTTTATCATTCTTCATTGATAATATCTTAAGCTTAAAATGGTTTCCATCTCCATCCTTGATCAAATAATAAAGTTCATTCCTTACAAGGTTTCCTAACTGATTATCTCTCCAGTTTCTCCCTATTATCATTTGATTGTTATACTTCTCCTGAGAAAAGTCTATTCTTAAGGCTTTTTCTTTATTATAAGCACTATATTCTTGATTGCGTTTTTCTTCACTCTTATCAGAAGATTGGAAAATGGTAGCTTTAGTACCGCCGTGTAAGTTACTTATAATCATATCAGGAAAATAAGTTACACTATTAGAAGGAGATGCAATTTTTTCCTTTTGTGTGCTAAACCAACTTGTTGAGGGAGTAAAGCACAAGTCCCAGTCTTTCTTTTTAGGCTGTACTTGCACTGTTTTCCCTGAGGAGAGGTTTAAGAAAATAAAGTTATATTCGGGATTTTTGGTGATTGTAAGAGTATTTATTTTCTCCAATTCATCATTCTTAGCATAAGCTATCTTATAGTCATTTCCACTTCGTGTGATACGGATTTTCATAAATCCTCGATGTGCCCCCTGCAAGTTTACCCCTCCTACCTCTGGAGTTGTTGTGCTTATCTCACTACCCATATTTAACAAATATACTTTATTCGCTTCTTCTGTTGAGGAAACTTGAGCGATAGCTGTACCAGTCCCTTCTAATCCTGTTTGCTCTTGCAAAATTCCTCTAGGATCATCAATCAAGTGCTTTGAGATGAGCTTCTGTGCGGGGAACCTAGGATCATCCTCAAAAAGAATTGAGCGGTCAGGAACTACAAACTTAGTGATATCGGTATATTCTGTTGGCTTTACCGACATTGCCAAAGAGGCATTGAGTAGCACCCTAAAATCCTCTCCACAGTAGAAAGCTAAGTCCCAAGTATCTCTCTTGATTTTGGTCATTTTCCCTGAACTCAAATCCACATACACCTGATTAGGCTGATTGGCTCCCCCTACTTCAGGGAGTACAGTGTAGGCTTTCCCCGCTTCTACAAGACCTCCTTGAGGTGCTTGAGGAACCTCAGGTATTAGAGGCTTTTTGGTTTCTTCTTCATTCTTTGAACAACTTGCTAGAACCCCTCCTAGAAGGGCTAACATCAAAACATATCTTTTCATAATAATACAAAATTAATAATTTATATTCAGATTATAAGTAAGCTTTAAGAAGTAACTCCTTCCGTATCCTATAGGGTAATTCAGGCGAGTTTTTTCTCCTGAGAGGGTCTGCCTATAAAGTCCTACATCTATCGTATTGAGGAGATTTCTGGCTCCCAAGGTAAGTTCTATTTTTCTATTGAAAAATTTCTTCTGAAGAGATATATCAAGCCATCCGTAAGGGTCTAGGTCTCCTATAACATAACCTGTGCTGGACATCTGCCACATCTGAGATTTACCTATAAATTTGTAATAAGCCGAGATAGAAGTATCCCATTTTTTAATCGTATAGGAAACACCCGTATTTGCATTGATATTCAACAGATAACGATCATCTGTTCTATATCTCTGATTATCAATTTTTTGAGAAATCCAAGCAAAAGAGCCTCCCAAGGTGATTTCCCACTGAGAGAGTTTTAAGTTATTTGAAATAACACAATTATAACTCTGGTATCGACTAATATTAATATACTGAGTGTGTGGAGTTCCATTATTCATATCCAGAAGAACATTATGAATTTTGTCCTTGATATTATTAAAACTAATTCCTAGATTATTCACCAGCATTCCATCTTCGTCCCATAAGGAAGTTTTCTTTAGGCTCGTTTCTGCTGAAATTCCTCTCTCAGGCAAGAGATTTTCATTACCTAAAAATGCGTGCCCCATAAAGACGCTCCGTGTATAAAGTTCCTCAAAACTTGGTGTTCTATAGGACTCTCCTACTGATGCTCTCCATTCCCAATGATTATCAAAAGAATATCGGCTTCCCAGAGAGTAAGCATATTGATTCCTGAAAAGATTCTGATAAGAAAATCTTCCTCCTGGACGGAGAGAAAACCGTTCACTAAGATTCACTTCCAAAACAGAATAGATATCATAGTTATCTATTTCTTTTTCAACCTTTTTGAGAGTCTGTCCTTCATCATTAAGCAAAGAAAAGCCTATATTATGAGTAAGTTCATATCCAAGTTGCCAATTATATTTTTTATTTGCAAAAGAATGACTTACACTTCCCGTAGAATAGAACACCTTCATAGAATGCGTTTTCCTCTTCTGGTTATTGATTTCTTTTTGAAAATCAATCATATATCGAAAGTTTTCTTCTTCTCTTTTTTGATATTGATAAGAAAAAGAAAAATTATAGAACCATTGAGAATATTGCCCATTCAAGTTCAAATGATGAAAATAACGTTGATAGAAATCCCTACGATCATTTCCAAAGCGATAACCTCCATAGATAGGACTAAATACAAATTCTGCTGTACGATCATAGAAATCAAATCTTTCATTCATATACTCAGCCTTATATAACAGATTGAACCTATCCTTGCGATAGCTCAACAAGGCGTTACTCTGGAGCGTCTCAAAAGGAGAAGTTCTGTAACCCCTTCTACCATCTGTTCTGGAATAGTTTTTCCCTTTGTAATCACTCCAAAAACCACTATACTTATTACGCTGTGTCCCTACTGATACATACCAATTATCATTAAAGCTATGAGAAGCTTTAAAACTCTGTATATGTCTCCCTTTGTTCAAAAAATTATATTCCTGACCTATACTTTCTTCCTGTAATGTATAACCTATCTCCCAAGGAAGTCTGCTTTTCTTCTTGGTGATAATATTAAGAATTCCTGTAACTGCATTAGCTCCGTGAGTAACTCCCATCGCTCCTTCTACAATCTCGATGCGCTCCACATCTTCGAGATTCACCTGAGAAAGATCCGTATTATTTCCAAAGCCATTCTCACTAACTAAAGGAATATTATCTACCAAGACTTTAAAATAATTGCCTCCAAGTCCCAAGAATGATACTGTCTGTTTTCCTGTATTTATATCAGGGCGAACAGTGATATTAATATACTGATTCAGTACATCAGCAAGATTTACAGCGCCCATTTTCTGAATTTGAGCTTTGCTTATCACCTGTACATTCTTGACAGATTTACGCACCGATTGAGGTTCTATCTGTGCTGAAACAACCACTGAGTCCAATGCAATTACTTTCTTTAAATCCTCCTGCGCCCATAAAGTACAGGAAAGTAAGTAAAAAAGGATTTTCAGAGAATTTCTGCTATTCATCATTATATTTTTTATCCTTTCGATAGAATTTTTGTTCTAAATCACCATTAGAAATATATCCAAATACCTCTAAGGTTCCATTATCTAAAAAGAATTCCCTGTATCCTTTTACTCCATTTCTCTTGGAAGTAACTATAATCCTTGTTAAATCATCAGAGATTTCATAGGTTCCTTGGTAAATAACTTCCTTACACTTGACACTTCCTAAATCATACTGATAAATCTTAACATCGGTGGTTGTAAATACAATTTTTTCCTTAGTCATACAATTCCCATTTTCCAATACATCATTATAATTATATCCAGCACGCTTCAAAGAATGAATATACCAAGTTCCTACAAGCTCTTTCTTAGGATTATATTCGTAATTTTTCTTATAAGAGGTCGTTACAGTAATAATATTTCCATCATTCTGTTTAAAAGGGTAAGCAAGTGTAAGAATATCTCCTTGTATTTGGTATGTATAAGTATCTTCTTGTGTTCCTTCCTTAAGAGTTAGCTTGTTTCCTTGAATATTTACAGTATATTGATGCAATTTGTGCTTACATTCTCCTAATTCCTTATCCAAGAAATAGGAAATTTCAGAAGCTTCATAATTTTTTTCAAAAGTAATAGAAGATTGCCTTTTACAATTGGATATTTCTCTATTCAGAGGATCATTACTATCCTTAATAGAAAGAAGTCGCCATTCTCCTAAGAGCTGTTCTTCTGTTGTTTTTCCCTTCACTGGAGGAGCTGGAGCAGGTTGTGGCTTCTCAGGAGTAGGAATGTTGGGCTCTTTTTCTTCTTGTGGAGCTTCTTTTTGGCAAGCGGTGAAGAGTAATAACACCGACAAGGAATGTATAAGTATTTTTTTCATTGTTGTTTATTAAAGAGAGCTTTCTGAAAGAATAAATTTCTTCCAGAAAAGCTCTATTGGTGATTATTTTCTTATTTTTCTTCCAGTAAGTTCAGAAATAGGTTTAATTTTATCTTTGTAAGGTTCCCAGTCCATATTTTTTCTATATTCCTCAACAAGATTATCAGGTACATAAATAGTAACATTCAGGTAACCTAATTCGTTATGGAAAGGAGCTACTTCAGTATGGCGTAATATAATAGTCTGTAAAGCATTACAATCATCAAAAGCTCCTCCTCTTATTCTATATACATTCTTGGGAATATCTATCCTTGTAAGTTTTGTACAACCAGAGAAAGCATTATTTCCTATTTCTTCTAATTTATCTCCTCCTAACTTAATAGAAGTTAAGGCTGTACAATTAGCAAAACCTTCTCTATCTATAACTTCGATAGTATTGGGTAGAATCACTTTTTTGAGGTTAGTAAGTCCTTTGAAGGCAGCTTCTCCTACCATTCCTATACTTTTTAATTCATCTATCTGAGTCATATCCACTTCTTGAGCATCTGTATCCAACCATTTATCAATAGAATATTTATCCCAACTTAAATTATATTGCTTCTCCACCGTAGCAGGAATTACAGTAATGGTTAGCTTACGTGATTCATAGTTTTCAGCTTCCTTATTATCTTCAGAATCCCCATCATTTTTTCCTTTCTTGCCTTCTTTTTCTTCCGTTATACTATTTAAATCACGAATGTAGAGCTCTATTTCTCCTTTTTTAACTCCTTTAATGGTTAAAGTACCAGCTACTTCATTAAGAGTAAGTTCGGCATAAGGATTTTCTGTTTTACTAAGTTGATATCTTCCATTTCCTGTAATGGTTACTATTTGGGATTCTCCAACTTTTACACGTACAGAGGAAGGAGAAATACTGAAAGGTACTAAGGCTTTGGTAACTTTTACAGTTAAGTCAAGTGTTTTATTAGCATTTACATCTTTAATAGTTACAACTCCTGTTCCTTCTTTCTTAGCTCTGAAAATAACCAAATGTTCTGTAGAAGAAAGAACTTCCACTAAGGAGCTGGTTCCAAACTCATACTGACCATTTCCCTCAAGAGCCACCGATCTGGTTTCTCCTACCTTAAAATCTATCCTAGAGGGTTCTATTCTGAAAGGCTTAAGTACAGCCGTTACAGCAACTGTAAGCTGAAGTGTTTTGTTAGCTTTGTTATCTTTAATAGTAATTGTACCACTTCCTTCTTTTATTCCTTTTATAATAAGTTGTTCTTTATTATTAGAAAGTTTTGTAGAGAAATAAGGACTTGTTCCTATGGTATAGTCATTATTTCCCATAATATTCACAGTGGCAGTTTCTCCTATCTTAATATTTAGGCTTTCTGGATCTATCTCAAATTCTTTAAGATCTTCTTTTACAGTTACTTGAAGGAAGATTTCCTTTCCTGATTTTTTATCCAATATTTTTATTTTCCCTTTACCAGGTTGCTTTCCATACACCTGAAGTTCCTCTGCTTTTTCCTCATTATACATAGCCTCAGCGTATTCATCATTGGTAATTTCATAATCTCCATTTCCTTTTATTGTTACAGTTTTGGTTTCTTCTTCATTTAAAGTAATAGAAGTAGGAGTAATCGAGAATTCTTTGAGATTTTCAGCAACAGTAACCATTACTTCTACCTCCTCTTGTGAAAGCCTATCCTTTAGAATAATCTTTCCTTGACCTGCTTTCTTTCCTTTAATTTGTAAGCTTTGCTTATCTTCTGATAGATTGCCATCAGCATATTGTCCACTGATTACCCCATATTGCCCGTTTCCTTCTATAGTAACTGACTGAGTTTCTCCAACTTTAAGAGATACACTTGTAGGGGTAACTTTCAGCTTCTTGAGAACAACCAATTGTACCATAAGTTCTTTATTGGCTGTTACATCTTTTATTTTCAAAGTCTCCTCTCCTGCTTTTATAGCCTTTACAGTAAGTGTTTTCTTATCTGAAGATAGAGTACATTGTGCCATTTGACTTGTTCCTAATTCATAGGTATCATTCCCTTGAATAGCAATTGTTTTCTCCTCTCCTACTTTAAGAGTAAGTTGCTGTTGTGATAGGCTAAATTCTTTCATAGGAGGAGCTACTTGAACTACTTTTACTGTAAGAGTCAAGGACTTGTTGGCTTTTTTATCTTTAATCTCTACTTGGGTTTCCCCTGCTTTTATTCCCTTTACAGAAAGCTTCTTTTTGTCATTGGACAAAGTAAGAGATACGTAGGAATTGGTAGGAATTTCATATTCTCCGTTTCCTTCTATAATCACAATAGCTGTTTCTTCCACTGTAAGATTTAACATTGTAGGGGAAAGAGAAAATTCCTTAATTTTTTCTGTTACTGTTACTTCTACAAACACCTCTTCTTTGCTCTTATTATCCTTAACAAGTACTTTCCCATTCCCTACCGCCTTTCCGTGAATCTGAAGTGTTTCTTTGTTCTCAGAAAGGCTCCCGCTGGCATATTGTCCATTAATCACAACATAATCTCCATTCCCTTCTATGGTAACTGATTTGGTTTCTCCTTCCTTTAAAGAAATACTTGTAGGTGTAAGTTTTAATTTTTTGAAAACAGTTATTTGGATAGAAATTATTTTATTAGCTTTTGTATCCTTGATAGTTATACGTTCTTCTCCTGATTTGATTGCTTTAATTGTAAGTGATTTATTATCAGAGGAAAGCGTCAGTTGAGAGGTCTGGCTTGTTCCTAATTCATATGTGTCATTACCTTGAATGGCAATTGTTTTTTCCTCTCCTACCTTAAGAGTAAGTTGCTGTTGTGATAGGCTAAATTCTTTTACAGAAGGAGCTACTTCGGCTATCTTAATAGTAAGATTTAAAGTCCTATTGGCTTTTTTATCTTTAATCTCTACTTGAGTTTCTCCTGCTTTTATTCCCTTTACAAAAAGTTTTTTCTTATCATTGGACAAGGTGAGAGATACATAGGAATTGGTAGGAATTTCGTACTCTCCATTACCATCTACAATAACTGTAGCCGTTTCTCCAACATTGATATTCAATATTCTAGGGGATAATACAAACGGATTAAGTACTGTAATAGAGAGTTCTACTTTCTCTTGAGTTACCTTATCAATGACAGTTACCTTGAAAGCTCCCGCTTTTTTTCCTCTTATGCCTAATATTTTTTGATTATCTGTGATGCCTATAAAAGCTATTTCTTTAGTAGCTTCTTCTCTTTGCAAATCATAATCATCATTCCCAGAAACTATTTCTAATTGCTTTACTTCATCTACAAAAAGAGTTACTTCCTTAGGAGTAATCTCCAAGTGCTTGAAAGCCTTATTTTTATTGATAAGCCTTGCATAGTTATGCCAGCCATCTTTGTCTCGGTAAGTTTGTGTAACGGTTTCTGGAACAATAATTTCTTGAAGAGTAGCCGAAGGAAATGGTTCTATAGCTTGGTGCGTACTAGCGTCTGTTCCAAAGCTCAATGTAGGAGGGAAAGTTGCTTCTACCTTAACTGTAGTTAAGGCTGTTTCCTGAAATGCAGCCAAGCTAATAAGAGTTACATTCTTAGGAATAGTAATTTCTTTGAGTTCCTTATTTCCTACAAATGCCTGCTGGCTAATGGTAATTAAGTTCTGAGGAAGTGTAACTTGAGTAAGACCAGCATCGGCAAAAGCTAAAATACCTATCTCATCTATAGTGTTGGGCAATTGAATAGTTTTCAGGCTTTTACAGTCCTCAAATGCTTTTTTAGGAATTTTTGTAAAAGATTCATTTTCAGGAAGAACAACTTCTTTTAGTGCAGTACATCCTGAGAAAACTCCTTCTCCTATAGCACTCACTGTATTAGGAAGTTTAATAGTTTCCAGCTGAGACACTGAAGCAAAAGCCTCTTTGGCTACAAAAGTAACTTTCTGAGGGAGAATTACTTCTTTCAGTGCATCATTATCCTTAAAAGCTCCTTCTCCAATAGTGGTAATTTCCTTAAGAACAGGATCAGAAGAGAAATCAAGACTTTGTTCTTGATTATTTTTCCACTTGATAAGTGTTTTTTTGTCCTCACTAAGTTCATAATAAGAAGTAGGAATTATCACCTGAATTGTAAGAGTTATCTCTGCTTTGCTCTTCAGGTCGATAAGAGTAGCTGTAGTCGCTCCTGATTTGAGAGCCTCTACTAGAACATTCGTATTTTGATTTGCTAAAGAAAGCTGAACTATTTGCTTACTTTCATCTGTTTGTACAATCCTATATTGCCCATTACCGGAAGTAATTGTAAGTGTGGCTGTTTCCTTCAGAGGAATATTTACCTCTTTAGGAGTGAGTACAAAAGGCTTGGCTAGAGATTCCGCTGGAGAATCATCTTTACTACAACTAACATATATACAGATAGTTGCAAGAATGGTTAAACTAATTAGGATTATTTTTTTCATTTAAAAAAGGTTTAATAAATCGTCTTTATTTTTAAGAAAACACCTCCCCGATTCTCCCTAATTGATTAGGAGAGGCTTATAAGAGTTAGAAATTTTTTTTAATGACTTTGCCAATGATTTTCACATTGGCAAAGCTCAGTATAAATAAGATTTATTTAGGCATTTGGGATAAAGGTTTTATCTTATCTTTATCTAATTCCCATTCTGGATCATTTTTGTAGAGTGTTACGCTTTCATCAGGAACATATATATCCACAAGTTCTTCAAAATCAGCAATATGATAATTTTGCCATTTGGGAATATCCTTAGAATGAAGTATAAGAGTATTTACATTATAACAATTCGAAAAAGCTCCCTCTCCTATAACCTCTACACTTGCAGGAATCTCAAAAGAGGTCAATTCAGTACAATAAGAGAAAGCATTACTTCCGATTTCTTTGAGACCTTCTCGTAGTTTCACTCTCAACAATTTTTCATTATTGGCGAAAGCATATCCTCCTATCTTTCGGACACTTGAAGGAACACTAATTTCCTCGAAACTAGCGTCAGAGAGAGAAAAATCACCTATTTTCTCTATTCCTTCATTAAGGTTGACAACCTTTAGTTTAGGACAGTTATTGAATATTCCTTTTGCTATTTCCTTAAGGCTTCCTGGTAGGGTAACTAACTCTAAGAAAGGAAGCTGGGAAAAAGCTCCTTCTTCTATAGTGGTTACATTATCAGAAATAATTACCGAAGTAAGTGCATAAGAGGGAGTAAAAGCCTCTTTGGCAATGGTGGTTACTTTACTCAAGTTAGAATCTGTACGCATATCCAGATGTACAGTGCGCTGGTTCACCCACGCCAAGAGTGTTTTACCATCTTTGCTTAATCTGTAATTAGGCCATTCGTCTTTGAGAGAGCGAGGAGTCTTATCACCCAATTTATAACCATTCCCCCAGCCTTCTGTACTTTTAGGTCCATAGAGCTTTTGTGCATTGGTATCTATATATAGGTCTCCTATCTTTCCTCTTTCTCTCTGAGGAATTCCTTTATCAGCAATAATGGTATTATTAGCCAAGGTTTCTTCACTCAGAAGTCTTATAGGATTTCTTCCCCAGCCTTGTTCATCTGTTTTAGGTCCATAAAGAAGCCCCGTAAGCTTATCTATATAATAATCACCTTTTTCCCCTTTATCCAAAGGAGGAACCCCTTGATCTATATAAATAGAACTTGCTTTTTTTACCTTAGTATGCTCAATTGTCTCCTTTACACAACTTACAGGAACAGTAGTTACCCAAAGTAGTCCTAAGGCAGATAATGTTATATTTTTTACTATATTTCCCATTGGAGTATTATTTGATAGGGTGAATAATATTCTTATAATCAGGCAATTGAGATTTATAATCTTCTATAAACTCCTCTGGGACATATATTTTCTCAAGAGTAGCAACTCCTTCAAAAGGACTTCCTGTACCCTGTCCTAAGCCACTTTCAGGAACATTCCCTCTGAAGGTAACCTCTGTAACTCCTGAATCCTTGAAGATTCCTGCTCCCAAGCCCTTCAATGAAGCTGGAAAAACAACTTTCTTAAGAGATTTACAAGACTGGAAAGCATTGGTATATATATTCTCTATCCCTTCTTTTAAGATAACTTGTTCCAGATTTTCACATCCTTCAAAAGCAGCTCCGTGTATATTTTTACAAGAGGAAGGAACCAGAACTTTTTTCAATTTTACACAACTTACAAAGGCTTGTTGTCCCAATGTTTCTAAGCCTTCAGGGAGTTCCATAACCTCCAGATACAAACAGTTCTGGAAAGCGGTTTCTTCAATAGTGGTTAGCTTTCTGTTGAATACAAATTCTTCCAAATAGAAACAATTCTTAAAAGCAGAGGCTCCAATAATTCCTACCTGACTACCTAATACAAATTTTTGTAGGGCACGTTGCTCTGAAATAGCTCCTATTTCAAGCTTTTCTACCTGATTAAGCTTAGCATCCTTGGTCATATCTATAACTTGAGTTTTAGGATTTGTCCAAGCCAATAGGGTCTTATCCTCATCTCCTAGGCGATAATCAGGCAACGATGCATCACTATCCTGATTAGATCCATTATTAGGATTTCCTCCAAGAACAATTCCATTTCCCCATTGATTTTGGGTTTTAGGTCCATATAACTTCCTTGTTTCTTTGTCTATATACCAATCTCCTTCATTTCCTTTTGTATTATCAGGAGCTCCTACCCCAGAGTGTATCTTAGTTTTTGCATCTTGATCTTTTCCAAAACGTACTGCTTGTCCCCAGCCTTCTGCTGTTTTAGGGCCATAGAACTCAGCCGTTCTCTCATTTATAAAATAATCCCCTACTTTTCCTTGAGTAGCCAAGGGAGCACTATCTCCTCTTATAATATCAGAACCTGCCTGTTCTACCTCACGTTCCTCAACAGTTTGCTTAGTGCAATTTACCATTGAATTGGTAAGTAATAACACCATAGCACAAATTAACATTTTTTTCATTTTATCTATAGTTTTATGAATTAAATTAAACTTCTTTTTATTTTAGAAACCAACTTTTATTTTGCAATCTAATTTATAAATAAACTTAGATTAAAGATAAATAAGAATTTCTGGCGCAAATTTACGTTTAATTCTTTTTTAATCCAAATTAAAGGTAACTTTTTTCATAAAGCATTGTAAAAAAAATATCTAATTTTAATCACAAATACAGCAATTTTTGCTAATTAAATTTCCTTAAATGTTAAATTTTGAAAATTAATATGCTAATTTACAGGTTATTAGATTTCAAAACGACTATTTTAATAAATTTTTATTCTTTTTTCTCAATAAAAAGTATTAATTTTGCAACATCAAAAAAAATCAATATACAGTCTAAATAAAAATATAAAATAATGTCTAAATTATTCTTATCATTAACATTATTTCTCTTCTTAGGAAACTTATATGCACAATCCTACTGGAAAGAAGATAATACAAAAAGACAAATTTCTACAGATAAAACCTACAAATACTACACTCTGGACAAGCAGGCTTTTTCAAGAGCTTTACACCAGAATTCTTCTCGCTCCAGAAATAATTATTCAATCATAGAACTTCCTGATGGAGAAACAATTACTAGTTACAAAGTTAAAAAAACAGCTATTCTCTCTGACGAATTAGCTCAAAGATATCCACAAATAGAAACTTATTCTGGTTACTCCTTAGAAAATCCTTCCAAATCAGTAAGCTTCACTTGGTCTCCAGCTGGGCTTTCTGTAGTATTTGAAGAAGACCTTAAGTATGCTTTTGTTCAACCTATTGACAAAAAAGGAAAAAAACATAAAGCTTACCAACGTACTGACGAAATAGAAACTACAGTTTTTGATTGTGGTACAAAAGCCTCTCCTCAAACAAATAAACGAACAAAAAGAGAAAGTAGTATGCTACGTAATGACTATCAAAGTGAAAATAGTCTTCGTACTATCCGTATTGCAGTGGCTACTACTAGTAGCTTTACTCAATTCTTTGGTAGTAAAGCAAATACATTAGCCCAAATAGTCTCTACTATCCAGAGAGCCAACCAAGTTTATCGTTCTCAAATGTCTATCCAATTCAGGCTTGTAAGCGGAGAAGAAACTATTATTGAAAATAGAAGTGATGATAATCTTACTAGTTACATTAACCAAAATTGGACAGGGTCTGTATTACAAAAATTCCTAGATGACCGAGTAGGCTCTGCCAACTATGATGTGGGACATCTGTTCCATAACACTACCAATGCAAATGGAAATGCTGGCTGTATAGGTTGTGTATGTGATGATGCCAACAAAGGAAAAGGATTCTCTGCTGGGAATCTCAGTTCTTCGGACTTAGATAGGTTTGATATTGACTTTTTCTGTCACGAATTGGGACACCAAATGGGAGCTAATCATACTCATAATCTCCAAAATGAAGGATATGGAGTACAAATAGAACCCGGAAGTGGTTCTACTATTATGGGATATGCCGGAATTACAGGAAATAATGATGTACAATCTCGTACAGACCCCTATTTTAATCATATTAGTGTAAAACAAATCGTAGATTATATAAAAAAACAAAGTTGTCCCACCCTAGAAACCATTACCAATTCCCCTCCTGAGATAGGAGAATTACACAATTACACCATCCCCAAAGGAACCGCTTATGTACTTAAAGGAACTGCCACTGACCCTGATGGAGATAGGCTTTACTATACTTGGGAACAAGAAGACAACTTAGGATCTATCACTTATGACCGCTTCTCTCCCAACATCCCAAGAGGACCTATGACTCGTTCTGTTCCTCCTAGTGAATCTTCTGAACGATATATTCCACGTATGTCGCGTATCTTACAAGGAACTCTTACCGAAAGAAATCCTAACCGTAGAAGTGTATGGGAGACAGTTTCCAATGTAAAAAGAAAACTTACTTGGGCATTTGTAGTAATGGACAAGAAAGTAGGTGAACGTAACAACAGAGAAAATGATCAGGTTACTGGCAATACCAGCTATGCTCTTATAGAGGTAAATGTAGCCTCTGATGCTGGTCCCTTTAAAGTTACCTCTGACAAAAAGAAATCATATTGGTTTATTAATAAGCCTCATACTATCACTTGGGATGTAGCTGATACTGATAAAAATAGCGTTAATACACAAAAAGTTACTATTTATTTTTCCAAAAATGATGGTGTTTCTTTCCCTACAATAATTGCAGAAGGAATTCCTAATAATGGAAGTTATACTTTCACTCCTTCAGCTTCACTAACTACCTCAGAAGGACGGTTTATGATTAAGGCTAATGAAAATATTTTCCTAGCTGTAAATCAGGGACAAATTACAGTCCAAGAAGATGGAGATATGGATGGGGATGGCATTGTGGATAGTGAAGACAATTGTATAGAAACACCTAACCCAGACCAAAAAGATACTGATAATGACGGAATTGGAGATATTTGTGATGATGATTTGGATGGGGATGGAGTTGCTAACTCCTATGATAATTGCCCTAATATAGCCAATGCCGACCAAAAAGATACTGATAATGATGGACAAGGAGATAGCTGTGATGAGGACAAGGATGGAGATGGAATCCCAAATGATAGAGATAACTGTCCTGATAAGTACAATCCTGACCAAAAAGACACCGATGGAGACGGAATTGGCGATATCTGTAGTGGCGATAGAGATAATGACAGAATACTAGATGAAAGAGATAACTGCCCTGATACTCCTAATCCAGATCAATCTGATATTGATGGTAATGGTATAGGCGACGCCTGTGATGATGATATGGATGGAGACGGAATCCCTAACGAAAGAGATAATTGCCCTAAAGTGTCCAACCCCGATCAAACAGATACAGATGGTGATGGCATAGGCGATCCTTGTGATGATGATATAGATAATGATGGCGTTGCCAATAGCCAAGATAATTGTCCATATACTGCAAATCCTGATCAGGCTGACCTAGATAAGGATGGCATAGGTGATGTGTGTGATAACGATATGGATGGAGATGGAATTCCTAACGACAAAGACAATTGCCCTACTGCCGCCAATGCTGACCAAAAAGATACTGACAAAGATGGTATAGGTGATGTGTGTGATAGTGATTCCGATGGTGATGGTATTGATAATGAAAAAGATAACGAATTTGATACAGTACTTATCCCTAATGCCTTTACTCCCAATGGTGATGGTATCAATGATAGTTTTTATATACAAAGAATAAGCCTATACCCTCAGAACACATTACAAGTATTTACTCACGAAGGACAACTTATTTATGAAGCAAGAGGGTATAAAAACCAATGGAAAGGTATAGGAAAAGATGGTCAAAAAGTACCTCAAGGATTCTATTATTATAAACTTACCATTGTTCAAACCAAAGAAATCAAAGAAGGATGGTTATATATTAATTATTAAAAAATGAAGAATACGCATAAAATCTTATTATTTTCAATCATAACAGCTTTCTACGGAAGTAACCTACAAGCTCAAGTAACAACTCATTCTGTTTTCTATAATGAATTACAAAATCTAAATAACCCTGCTGCTGTAGGGACAGAAAGTGGGCATAATATTTCTATCAGCCTTCGTAATCAGTGGTTACAATCGGCTAATAATGATAGCCCTCAGATACAAACCCTTAGCACAACACACTCAATAACCGACCGCATAGGGCTAGGAGCTTCCGTAGTAAGTGACAAGATATTCATACAACGACAAACTGCCTTCTTTGCAGATTTTTCTTATTCGCTTCCTATTACAGATGTTTCTAACATTTATCTAGGGCTTAAAGGAGGAGGAACTTTATACAACCTTGATGGAACACGCTTTAAGACCTATAATCAAGGTTACGACCCTTATTTGCAGGGAATTTCTGGAAAATTCCAGCCTAATGTAGGAGTAGGTATCTATTACAAACGACCTGAGTTCTACTTAGGAGCTTCTGTACCTAATCTTCTTTCCTCTGATAAAACAAGAATTACTGAGGAAAGGGTTACTACTGTATCAGAAAAAATGGTATTCTATGGACTGGGAGGGTATTATCTCCCTATCTCTGGGGATTTCACTGTAAAACCTTCTTTCCTTTTTTATGTTTCTAAAGATATTCAGTATCAGCTAAGTGCAACAACTTCTATTCTATATAAAGATATTGTAGAAGGAGGGGTTAGTTACAAAACTTCTCAAACTATAAATGGTTATATACTATTGAATATTCCAAAATTCTACTTATCAGTAGGTTACGGATTTGAAACCACCTTACAGCCCAATGTATCGGCAAGTGTGCGTAATATACACGAATTTATGATAAAATTACATTGGTAAAACTATTATTTTTTATTTTACTAACTTAGCAATTTCCTTAAAATGAGGATGTTCCGCAGATTGTAATAAAGCAAAAAGAGCTGCTTCCGTACTTAGGAGCTTAACTCCTTCATTCTGTAACATCATAAGCCCAATTGTTTTATTACTTTCTGTTCGGGAAGAAACGGCATCTGCTATCACAAAGACTTCATACCCTTGTAGGAGCAAATCTACCGCCGTCTGATAAATACATATATGTGTTTCAACACCTATTAGTAGTACTTGTTTTCTCCGATTTCCTTGTAGTTGTAAGCGAAAAGCCTCATTCCCATAAGCAGAAAATGTACTTTTAGCAATAGGATAGATTTCTGTGAGAAGTTCAGCTATGCTTGGATGTGTATATCCCAATTTTTCAGGAACTTGTTCTAGCCAGATAATGGGAATTCCTATCTTTTGGCAACCCTGAACTAGGACTTGGCTATTCTGTAATATTTTTTCCGATTCATATACAATCTGGGAGAGCTTTCCTTGTATATCAAGGATTATTAATTGAGTATTCTTCTCTGATAATATCATAAGTGTTTCTCTCTTTCTATTAAGCTAACAAAAATACTGATATTTGTTCTATCTAAAAAATATTTATTTCTATTTAACAAATTATTTGCTTTTGTATTTCCAGAAATAATAGTAATTTTGTTTGATAAAAATCCTATATAAAAATGTCAGAAAATAGAAAGTCTTTTTTACAAACTATCAGCTCCTTCTCTCCTACTTTTTGGGTTGCAAATTTTTTACAGATTATGGAACGAGGAGCTTGGTTCGGTGTTTTTGCTCTTTTAGGTCTTTATTTGGTAGCCTCTACTGATGAGGGAGGGCTCGGATTAAGCCATATACAAAAAGGAAATATACTAGCCAATGTAACCGCTATACAGTTCTTCTTACCGCTTTTCTTTGGAGTTATTGCCGATAGAATTGGTTATAAGCTTTCTTTGATTATCTCTTTCATTATCATAGGGATAGGATACTATCTGATGGGAACTGTTAGTAGCTATTGGGCAATATATTTAGCTTTTTTATTTGCGGCTATAGGAGGAAGTTTCTTCAAGCCTGTAGTCTCTGGGGTTATTGCTCGTACTACAGATGAGAGCACACACACTATGGGATTTGGGCTTTTTTACCTGATGGCAAATATAGGAGGTTTTTTTGGTCCTGCTTTATCTTCTTACTTGCGTACCTCTATGGGATGGCGTATTATTTTCCTACAAGGAGCCATTGTAATCCTTATTAATCTGCTTGTTGTATTATTTTTCTACAAAGAGAAGAAAATAAGAAGAGAGTATAACGTCCCTATTCTAGACGAAATAAAAGGCTCTTTCCATAGTATTATTGATACCCTCAAGGATAAGAAGTTATCCATACTCTTAGTTCTTATGGTTGGCTACTGGATGGTGTATAATCAGCTCTTCTATACATTACCTAACTTTATAGAAGACTGGATAGATTCTACTCCACAAAGTAATTGGATTAACGAACATTTACCTCTCTTAGGAACTACCCTTACTGAAAATGGACAGATAAAGGCAGAATGGTACGGGAATCTTGATTCAGTGATGATTATCTTCCTTCAAGTCAGCATTTCCTATATGGTGATGCGTATGAAGCAGGTCAGCGCTCTGATTCGTGGAACAGTCATTGCAACTCTTGGAGTCGTACTCACTTTTGTTTTTAACAATGTATGGTTCACCATCATAGGAACTGTTATTTTTGCTGTAGGAGAGATGATTGCAGGTCCTACAATCTATGCTTATGTTGCACAAATCACTCCTCGAGGAAAAGAAGCTCTCTATCAAGGAACTTTATTTCTACCTGTGGCTGTAGCCAACTACCTTACAGGATTTGTTACTGGAGATTTGTACCAAAAATGGTCAGACAAATATTCTTTATTACAGCTTGAGTTAGCCAAACGCAATATTGTAGTACCTAAAGGACTCACCAAGAAGCAATATTTCGAGTATGCACAAGAAAAATTACAGATGTCCCATAGTAAAATCACTGAAATGCTTTGGAATACTTATCAGCCCAATAGGCTTTGGTATATAGTACTTGCAATGGGTGCTTTCACAGCTATATCCGTATTTATTTATAATAAATATACTATTAAAAAACAAAATTCTATTTAAAAAGGTAAAGAGATAACTATTTTTATTTTGAATCTGATAAAAAAGTAGTATTTTTGCCCTCTTTAAAATAGTATTTTGATGTCTGAAAACAAAAGATCTTATTTACAAACCTTAAAATCTTTCTCTTCTACTTTTTGGGTAGGGAATTTTCTACAACTCACTGAACGTTGGGCTTATTTCAGTATTTTCTCTTTGCTGGCACTTTACTTGGTTGCAGGTACTGATGAAGGAGGCTTAGGACTCACCCATACCCAAAAAGGAAATATTATGGCCCAAATTACCGCTATTCTATTTCTCTTACCTTTGTTCTTTGGGGTCATTGCTGATAGAATTGGTTATAAGCTCTCTCTGCTGATTTCTTGTCTAATTATGGCTGGGGGTTACTACCTGATGGGGACAGCAACCTCCTACTGGGATACCTATTTTGCTTTTCTTTTGGCTGCTATAGGGTGTAGTTTCTTTCGCCCTGTGGTACAAGGGATTATAGCACGCCATACTGATGAGGGTAATAGTACCTTAGGCTTTGGCTTCTTCTATATGGTTGGGAATATTGGAGGATTATTAGGTCCTGGTGTATCCTCTTACTTACGTACTACAATGGGCTGGAAGGTCATTTTCATACAGGCTACTGTAGTGATTCTTTTTAATCTTTTAGTAATTCTTTTTTTCTACAAAGAACCTAAAATAGAAAGAAAATATAATATACCTCTGCTAACTGAGATAAAAGGTTCCTTACAAAATATCATAGAAGCCCTCAAGGATAAAAAACTAACCTTATTACTACTCCTTATGGTTGGTTTTTGGACTGTTTATAACCAATTATTCTACACTTTACCTAATTTTATAGAAGATTGGGTGGATTCTTCTCTCCAGAGTAATTGGATTAACCAAAATATTCCTTTTTTCGGAAGTACTTTTACCGAAAATGGACAGATAAAAGCTGAATGGTTCGGGAATATTGATTGTGTAATGATTATCCTCACACAAATGGCAATTTCCTACTTCGTGATGAAGATGGATCAGGTATCTGCTATGATTCGTGGGACGATAGTGATGACCATTGGAGTTACTCTTACTTTTATGTTCAAGGAGGTTACCTTTACTGTATTGGGAACGGCTCTCTTTGCCGTAGGTGAAATAGCTGTAAGCCCTACCATATCGGCTTTTATTGCCAAGATCACTCCCAAGGGTAAGGAAGCTCTCTACCAAGGAACCTATTTCTTGCCTATGGCTTTAGGAAGCTATCTTACAGGTTTTTTTACAGGAAATATGTATGATAAGTGGTCTGATAAGCACTTTCTATTACAAATGGAAATGAACAAGCGTGCCATAGCTATGCCCAAAGGCTTAAGCAAAAAACAATACTTTGAGCAGGCTCAAGATAAATTACATATGAGCGCCACTGAGATTACCGACTTACTATGGAACACCTATCATCCTAATAGATATTGGTACATTATTTTTGGATTGGGGCTACTTACTGCTATCCTAATATATCTTTTTAATCGTTACCTAAAACGATCTACCAATTAGTCAATTCATGAATCCCTAATATATGAAAAAAATACTATTCTTATGCTTATTCCTTCCCTTATTGAGCAAAGCACAGGATTTTGACAGTTGGGGAATGAGATTGGGTTTCACTCATACCAATCGTTCTCATAACTTAGGTTTTGTGGGAGCCTCACTCAATTATTCCGACCAAGGAAATGGTTATTTTATAGCCATTCCTACGGCTGGAACTTTCTATGCGGGTACCCATATAGGAGCTAATCCTACATCCTCTAAAGTTCAGCTAATTCCAGAAGTAGGCTTTGAAGCAAGTATAATAATATTGGGCGCAGGAATCTCTGTCAATACCCAGGCTATACAGCCTCGTATAGGACTTTCCATTCTAAATATGCTCAGTGGTCATATAGGCTATTCGCTCCCTTTCAGAGAGAATGCAACTTTTGAGGGAATAACTTTTACACTTGCTCTAAATGTTTTTGAAAATTAATTTTTAGAGTCTTATCCAATATAAATCATTTATTTTTCAAATTCTTAGAAATAAGAAAAAATAAAAGATTCTCTATTTTCTACATAAAAGGAAGCTATCCTTACTTAAGGAAAATTTTCTCTGAAAAAACGCACTCTACTCTTTCCTTATCTACTAATCAATAAATTGCCCTTATGCTTGAACACTTAAAAAAACTGATTACTACTCACGATTTAAGCGCTCTCTTTTCCTTCTGCAGTAACTTAGCAGATAACGAGCGCCTTGCCCTATTAGAGGAATTCCAACAGTCTAAATGGGGACTTAAAGAATCTTTTTGGGATAAAGGTATGTTTGATTTGCAACCGCCTAATAATTCCGATTACGAGTTTATTATAGCACTATTCCTCCTTACCCGAAGTGTGGAAGAATACCAAACGCTCAGTATTCACAAAATATGTGGCTATTATCTAACAAGTTCCCGCTTATTTAGCAACTCAAAAGCGCTACATATCCTCCCCAAAATCCTTCAAGAGGAAAAGTATCGCTTTATCTTGGATTTGTACCACTCCGTAAAACCTGAAGACAGAGAGTTTATTGCGTTTGAAACCTATTGGGTACTTTATAAGGCGGGAGAAATTCCTTTTGATGAGGCACTTTTTACTAAAAATATCACTGCTACCTATCTCTATGATGATAAAAAAGTCCGTTATACCGATTTAGTGCTACACGACCAAGAGTTCCACGACAAGATTTTTAGGCGTTTGCACTGCTATGAAAACCAAATGTTCAACGATGCCAAGCCGTGGGAGGCTTTCTTTACACATCTGCAAAGACAAGGCTATGTATTCGATAGAAAGTACATCCCCGAACTTTTGGAGAGCCTGCTCAACCCTTGGAAAAAACCTCATCTCAATTGGCACTGCCGTTGGGTTGAGTTCTTAGAACCTACTACAGAGGAACTCCTCGCCTGCCAGCAAATCCTCTTTGCCTTGCTCAGTACAGGCAACACTAACCTCATCAACTTTGCCCTTAAGCATATACAGCAAATTGCCAGCGAAAAGGCTTTTGACTTCCAAGCCTTCACCGATAACTTTGCGCTTTGCTTTACTACCCAAAAGATAGCTAAATCACAGCTTATAGGTTTACATATTTTAGAAAAACACTACCAGAAACAAGCCCCTACCAATCCTGACTATCGCGAGCAATTAGCGGTACTTTTTACTGTGCCCGATGCCAAACTCCAAGAGAAGGCTGCAAGCTTATTAAAGACTTATTTTGGAGGAGAGGGATTAGTAGAAGTAGTAGTACCCTATCAGGATTATCTAAAAGGTAAAGCTCTAGAACTTTTCTCAACCCTAAGTCCTACGCCTATTCAGAACAATAATCTTTCCTCTCAACTTATGGATTGTCCCCCTTTGGAAAATCCTGTGAGAGTAGCCTATGCGGCAAGGCTTGAAACGCCCACGACTCCCGAAGCCCTATTATTCTTATTGGGCGACTGCCTCCGTGAGCGTACCCCCCAGACTATTGACATTTTCTTTGAGGGCTTTAACCAATTGCAAGATGACTTCCCTACTGACTTCAAGGAGCAGTTGGCACCTTACCTCAAGCAATTAGAAAGACACTGGAACGGCATTGCCTCAGTGCCCATCTTGCGTTGGTTTTTACAGCGTTGGACAGGGGATAAAAAGAAACTGAGCAAGGAGGAAGAAGAATTCTTCCTCTCCACCCTCCCCTATCTATATCACAAAGCTCAACATCTGTTGGAGAATCGCAAGAAGAAAAACAGACACCCTTTTCTCTCCACCCCTACACACGCCCCCTTCTATATAGAGGCAGAGGTGCTGATGGATAGGCTTTTACAATACGAGGCTCAAGGTAAAAATCCCGACCTCCACGACTTGGTAGTGGCTTGCAACCGACTGCTCTTTAAGGAAGTCTCGGCAGTAGCCAAAGAAAAAGCCCACAAGCTCAAGGGCGCCTACGCTCCTGCTATTGAGTATTATATAGGTCTTACGGATAAAGTGCAACCTACTGAGGAACTTTTGCCTCTTTGGACGCAAATCACTCGTATCAAGCACCCTGATAAGGAATTTGTGGAGTTTGCCAATACCTCAGCTAAGGATTTCCCTACCGTAGTAAAACCTTTTATGATTGATTTCTGGATAAAAACGCGCAAGCAAAGCGATGTTACCTTCCATTACCTGAACTTAGAGGACAATT